>NZ_JAUONR010000003.1:0-274222 GCF_030546305.1 Streptococcus sp. GP0011
CGAACACAGCAGTTAAGCCCTAGAACGCCGGAAGTAGTTGGGGGTTGCCCCCTGTGAGATATGGAAGTCGCTTAGCTCGAGGGAGTTTAGCTTAGTTGTAATTGAGAGGAAATCGAAATTACAATCGGCGGATGAGAGAAACGAAGTTTCTTACCGTTGGCTGAGCTAGACTCCGCCCTTTGGGAGTTTAGCTCAGCTGGGAGAGCATCTGCCTTACAAGCAGAGGGTCAGCGGTTCGATCCCGTTAACTCCCATAGGTCCCGTAGTGTAGCGGTTATCACGTCGCCCTGTCACGGCGAAGATCGCGGGTTCGATTCCCGTCGGGACCGTTTAAGATAACGGAAGTTATTTTAGACTCGTTAGCTCAGTTGGTAGAGCAATTGACTTTTAATCAATGGGTCACTGGTTCGAGCCCAGTACGGGTCATATTTGCGGGTTTGGCGGAATTGGCAGACGCACCAGATTTAGGATCTGGCGCTTAACGGCGTGGGGGTTCAAGTCCCTTAACCCGCATAATAGAAAGTAGCCGGCTTAGCTCAGTTGGTAGAGCATCTGATTTGTAATCAGAGGGTCGCGTGTTCAAGTCATGTAGCCGGCATTTTTTTATATAGAATAAGAGGTCGATGCGAACGTAGTTCAGTGGTAGAACACCACCTTGCCAAGGTGGGGGTCGCGGGTTCGAATCCCGTCGTTCGCTTAGAGAGGCCGGGGTGGCGGAACTGGCAGACGCACAGGACTTAAAATCCTGCGATTGGTAACGATCGTACCGGTTCGATTCCGGTCCTCGGCATATAATGATGAGCACCCTTAGCTCAACTGGATAGAGTACCTGACTACGAATCAGGCGGTTAGAGGTTCGACTCCTCTAGGGTGCATTTTTTTATTTAACGCGGGAAGTAGCTCAGCTTGGTAGAGTACTTGGTTTGGGACCAAGGTGTCGCAGGTTCGAATCCTGTCTTCCCGATTCATGGCGGTGTAGCTCAGCTGGCTAGAGCGTCCGGTTCATACCCGGGAGGTCGGGGGTTCGATCCCCTTCGCCGCTATATTGATCTTGTTGGACCTTTAGCTCAGCTGGTTAGAGCTCTCGGCTCATAACCGAGTGGTCGTAGGTTCAAGTCCTACAAGGTCCATTGTAAATAATGGAGGATTACCCAAGTCCGGCTGAAGGGAACGGTCTTGAAAACCGTCAGGCGTGTAAAAGCGTGCGTGGGTTCGAATCCCACATCCTCCTTTTTATATTAACGCGGGATGGAGCAGCTCGGTAGCTCGTCGGGCTCATAACCCGAAGGTCGTAGGTTCAAATCCTGCTCCCGCAATTTGGCTCGGTAGCTCAGTTGGTAGAGCAATGGATTGAAGCTCCATGTGTCGGCGGTTCGATTCCGTCTCGCGCCATATTTTATTTTATTAAGCGGGTGTAGTTTAGTGGTAAAACTACAGCCTTCCAAGCTGTTGTCGCGAGTTCGATTCTCGTCACCCGCTTTGAACTTTGTTCAATTACCAAGTTTTTTAAACTTGGGCGCGTAGCTCAGGTGGTTAGAGCGCACGCCTGATAAGCGTGAGGTCGGTGGTTCGAGTCCACTCGTGCCCATTAATAGGAGAATTACTCAAGAGGCTGAAGAGGACGGTTTGCTAAATCGTTAGGTCGGGTAACCGGCGCGGGGGTTCGAATCCCCCATTCTCCGTACGTTAAGAGAGCTGTTAGGCTCTTTTTTTGTATGTAAATCCCCCTTCTAAATCATTAAAAGGGGGATTTGTTTATTACCAACCCGTTAGTGATATTTCTCCGCTATTTAGCCAGATAGTATGTTTATCTTCAAATTCGACTTGTAGTTGGCCGGATTCTGAGATTTCTTTTGCAAGACCTTTCTCAAATTTTCCGTCTAGCTGGAAAGTAACTTCTTTTCCAAGAACGATTGATCTTTCTTTATAGATATAAAGTAGCTCATCTGAATCCGTATTGTAGAAACAATTCCATATTTCGCTGATGAGCTCATTACGACTAATTGGTGCAGGTGGCATAAATAGGCTGCCTGCTTTTTCTTTGAGGTTATCTGGGAAGTCTGCTATAGAAAAATTTATACCAAGTCCGATAATGACGTCTGTAACCAAGCCTGTCTCAACTGATGTCATCGCTTCAGTGAGGATACCTGCTATCTTTTTATTTTTAAAGTAGATGTCATTTACCCATTTGATATCTACTTCTATCATAGTTAGGTTTTTAATGGCTTTGTAGACTGCAGCAGCTACAAGGAGAGTATAGGAAGGGAGTTTTTCATAAGGAAGATTGGGTTGAACATGCAGGGACATATAGATCCCCCCCTGAGATGGAGAATAGTAGCGGCGCTGAAAGCGGCCACGACCTGCTGTTTGACAGGTTGAAAGATAGAGTGTATTTCCTTTGTTTCCAGCTTCAATCCCTTCTTTTGCATCTGTTTGGGTTGATTTGGTCTCAGGTTTGTAGCGAATGGTTAAGTTGGTGTTCTCCTGAATCAAATCAGGCAATATCAGATCGCCTTGAATAAGCTTATAGCCTCTATTTTTGATACTGTCAATTTCTAGGCCTTCTTGTTGAAGACGTTGGATCGCTTTCCATATGGATGTACGGCTTAAATTCAGTTCTTCTCCGATTTTTTCTCCGCTAACATAATCGTTTTCTCTAGCTAATATTTGGTAGACTAGTTGGTGTGATTTCATTGATTTTCCTTTATACAGATTTGTTCTATAGTGATTTTTAAAGCTTTCTTTTATTCTACCACAGCTTTCTTTAATTTAGGGAAATGAACAGTTGTAGGGGAGCAATAATTGCTTTGTAAAATTTCTCTCCTTAAAAATTTTTCTAAATATTCACTGATTTTTTCTTTTTGGTAGCGTGTTCATTGTTCCCAAATGACGGAAAAAATGGTAGAATATAAAGATAGTTTAGCATTTATCTTCTGGAGAAATCCAGAACAGAAAGGATCCGTTTTGAAATCAATTGGATTACTGGATAAGATAAGAGGGCTTTCGAAAAAAGATTTCTTTTTGTATTTGATGATCATAAGTATCTTTTTACCTTTTTATTTGTTCTTAGCCCTCTTTGCTTTATATTTGATAGGTTTACTTGTTACTGGGGAGATGAAGGGAATTATCAAAGGATTGTTCAAACATCTTGTACTTCTCTTTTTTATTGCCTACAGTAGTATCATCTCTATTGTCGCCAAGAACTGGCTTGGATTGGTTGCATCTTTACTGATGTTTCTCTTCCTCGTTTTCTTTAGTTATTACCAGAAACGTCTGACACATGCTTTCTTTCGACTGATACTGCAGACAATCTTGTTTGGTAGTGTGCTCTCTGCGGCTTTTGCTACTTTGGAGCATTTCCAAATTGTAAAGAAATTTAACTATGCCTTTCTTTCTCCCAATATGCAAGTGTGGCACCAGAACCGTGCAGAGGTCACCTTCTTTAATCCTAACTACTATGGGATCATTTGTTGCTTCTGTATCATGATTGCCTTTTATCTCTTTACAACGACGAAGTTAAGATGGTTGAAAGTCTTTTGTGTGCTAGCAGGTTTTGTGAATCTATTTGGTTTGAATTTTACGCAAAATAGAACAGCCTTTCCTGCCATCATCGCTGGTGCCATCATTTATCTCTTTACAACCATTAAAAACTGGAAGGCCTTTTGGCTTAGTATCGGGGTCTTTGCGATTGGCTTGAGTTTCCTTTTTTCTAGTGATTTGGGAGTTCGGATGGGGACTTTAGATTCCTCTATGGAAGAACGCATTTCTATCTGGGATGCTGGGATGGCCTTGTTTAAGCAAAATCCTTTTTGGGGGGAGGGGCCATTGACCTATATGCACTCTTATCCTCGGATAAATGCTCCTTATCATGAACATGCTCACAGCCTTTATATTGATACGATTCTGAGTTACGGAATTGTGGGAACCATTTTATTAGCTTTGTCTTCTGTTGCTCCTGTTCGTTTGATGATGGATATGAGTCAGGAGTCGGGGAAACGTCCAATTATCGGTCTTTATCTATCTTTCCTTACAGTGGTTGCTGTGCATGGAATCTTTGACTTGGCCCTTTTCTGGATTCAGTCAGGCTTCATTTTCTTGTTAGTTATGTGCAGTATTCCATTGGAGCGTCGAACTTTGGTATCAGACATGACGGATTAAGTTTATAAGATTGAAATCTTCTACCTTGAGTAGGAGATTTTTTACTGAGAAAAATTAGTTCTAAATCGAAATAGTTGACAGATGGAATGGCAGGTGTTACAATAAAAACAATTCGATATAGAAATAAATTGGAGAGATCATGAAGGATAGTCATTTAGTAGCCCATCATATTCGTTTGTTAAATGGGCGGATTTTTCAAAAGTTACTGAGTCAGGATCCTGAGGCTCTTTATCGGAGTGAACAGGGCAAGATTTTAGCGGTTTTATGGAATAGTGAAACTGGCTGTGCAACTGTGACAGATATTGCGCTGGCGACTGGTCTCGCTAACAATACGCTCACAACCATGATAAAGAAACTTGAGGAGCAAAACCTGGTCATCATTAGCCCATGTGGAATAGATAAGAGAAAGAAATATGTCAAGTTGACAGAGCAAGGTTGGTCCCAGAAAGAAGTTGGCAATCGCATCAGTCAAAAGTTGGATGCTATTTTTTATAAAGGATTCTCTGAGGAAGAAATTCGCCAGTTTGAAAGTTATCAGGAACGCATTTTGGACAATCTGAAAGAGAAAGCAAATGAGGAATAAAATATGTCAAAACAAGTGAAAAATGCTCACAACCTATACATTCATGCTATTCAAGATGGACGAGTTGCCGAGGCTCAGGCCCAGTCTGTAGGAGATACCTACATTCAACACTCGACAGGTGTGCCAGATGGGAAAGAAGGATTTGCAGCTTTCTTTGCAAATTTCTTTGAGCGCCATCCCGAGCGTGAGATGAAAATTGTTCGCACTATTGAAGACGGCAATCTAGTCTTCGTCCATGTTCATCAATATCTCAATGGCGGGGAAGCTCAATGGGTGACGACAGATACTTTCCGTGCGGATGAGAATGGTCGTATCGTGGAGCATTGGGATGTTATTGACTACTATCGAACACCTGAAAACGGCCAATTAGACCAGATTTTTGGAGATTTTAAGATCAAGGATTTGGATAAGACAGCAGAAAATAAAAAAACTGTTCGCCGTTTCTTGACAGAAATTTTCCAAAATGGGGAGCTAGAGCAGTGGAGTGATTATGTGGCAGAAGATTTGATTCAGCATAATCATGAGATTAGACAAGGAAGTGCTGCTTATAAAAACTATGTGGCTGAACATGGTGTCACTTTTGACTTTGTTTTCCAACTTTTGGGACAAGGAAATTATGTGGTCAGCTATGGACAGACTCAGATAGATGGGGTGCCTTATGCTGAGTATGACATCTTCCGTTTGGAGAATGGCTTGATTGTGGAGCATTGGGATAATAAGGAAGTCATGCCTAAGGTAGATGACTTGACGAATCGAGGAAAGTTTTAAATAGAGGACAAAGAATGATTGAATACAAAAATGTAGCGCTACGCTATACAGAAAAAGATGTTTTGAGAGATGTCAATTTACGGATTGAGAATGGAGAGTTCATGGTTTTAGTGGGTCCTTCTGGATCTGGTAAGACGACCATGATCAAGATCATTAATCGTCTTTTGGAACCAACTGATGGAAATATATACATGGATGGTAAGCGCATCAAAGACTATGATGAGCGTGAGCTTCGTCTTTCTACTGGCTATGTTTTACAGGCCATTGCTCTGTTTCCCAATCTAACGGTTGCGGAAAATATTGCCCTCATTCCAGAAATGAAGGGCTGGACTAAGGAAGAAATTGCTCAGAAAACAGAAGAGCTTTTGGCTAAGGTTGGTTTACCGATAGATGAGTATGGGCATCGACTTCCGAGTGCATTATCTGGTGGAGAACAGCAACGGGTCGGCATTGTCCGTGCCATGATTGGTCAGCCTAAGATTTTGCTTATGGATGAACCCTTTTCGGCTTTGGACGCTATTTCGAGAAAACAGTTGCAGGTTCTGACGAAAGAATTGCATAAAGAGTTTGGAATGACAACGATTTTTGTGACCCATGATACGGATGAAGCTTTGAAATTAGGTGATCGTATTGCTGTCTTGCAGGACGGAGAGATTCGTCAGGTGGCGAATCCTGAGACGATTTTAAAAGCTCCTGCAACAGACTTTGTAGCAGACTTGTTTGGAGGTAGTGTTCATGACTAATTTGATATCAACTTTTCAGGAGCGTTTTAGTGATTGGGTAACAGCTCTATCTCAACATTTGCAGTTGTCACTTTTGACCTTGTTACTAGCTATTTTTATTGCTATTCCCTTGGCTGTTTATCTTCGCTATCATGAGAAGTTGGCGGACTGGGTCTTGCAGATTGCAGGAATTTTCCAGACTATCCCGTCTCTGGCCTTGTTGGGACTCTTTATCCCCTTGATGGGAATTGGAACCTTGCCTGCTTTGACGGCTCTAGTGATTTATGCGATTTTCCCAATTTTGCAAAATACCATCACTGGGCTAAAGGGAATTGATCCAAGTCTGCAAGAGGCTGGGATTGCCTTTGGGATGACCAGGTGGGAGCGTCTCAAGAAGTTTGAAATTCCACTTGCCATGCCTGTCATAATGTCTGGTATTCGGACGGCGGCGGTTTTGATTATCGGTACGGCAACCTTGGCTGCCTTGATTGGGGCAGGGGGACTGGGTTCTTTTATCCTTTTGGGAATTGACCGTAATAATACCAGTCTGATTTTGATTGGGGCCCTTTCTTCAGCAGTGCTTGCCATTGCCTTTAACTTCCTACTAAAAGTGATGGAAAAAGCAAAATTGCGGACGATTTTCTCTGGTTTTGCCTTGGTGACCATATTGCTCGGTCTGTCTTATAGTCCAGCCCTCTTAGCTCAAAAAGAGAAAGAAAACTTGGTGATTGCTGGGAAATTGGGACCTGAACCAGAAATTTTGGCAAATATGTATAAGTTGCTGATTGAAGAAAATACCAGTATGACTGCGACTGTTAAGCCGAATTTTGGGAAAACAAGCTTCCTCTATGAAGCTCTGAAAAAAGGGGACATTGATATCTATCCTGAATTTACTGGTACGGTGACTGAAAGTTTGCTTCAGCCATCACCCAAGGTAGGTCATGGGCCAGATCAGGTTTATCAGGTGGCGCGTGATGGCATTGCCAAACAGGATCATCTGGCCTATCTAAAACCTATGTCTTATCAAAATACCTACGCTGTAGCTGTTCCGAAAAAGATTGCTCAAGAATATGGCTTGAAGACCATTTCGGACTTGAAAAAAGTGGAAGGGCAGTTGAAGGCAGGCTTTACACTCGAATTTAATGACCGAGAAGATGGCAATAAGGGCTTGCAATCAATGTATGGTCTCAATCTCAATGTAGCGACTATGGAGCCAGCTCTTCGCTATCAGGCAATTCAGTCAGGCGATATTCAAATCACAGATGCCTATTCGACAGATGCAGAGTTGGCGCGTTATGATTTGCAGGTCTTGGAGGATGACAAGCAACTCTTCCCACCTTATCAAGGAGCGCCACTCATGAAAGAAGCTCTTCTCAAGAAACATCCTGAGTTGGAGACAGTTCTCAATAAACTAGCAGGTAAAATTACTGAAAGCCAGATGAGCCAGCTCAACTACCAAGTCGGTGTTGAAGGCAAGTCAGCAGAACAAGTAGCCAAGGAGTTTTTACAAGAACAAGGTTTGTTGAAGAAATAGCTTGAAAATGCTAAACTCAACTTTGCTAAACGACCATATAGAAAATGCTCAGACAATCTTGTCTGGGCATTTTTAGTGCCAGAAATAAAGATTTTCATTTTTAAATGGAAAATAAGAGGAAATTTTCAGGATTTTCTAGATTTTCACTGTAAATACACTTGACTATTCACAAAATAGGTGTATAATGTGTTGTGAACTACTTAACAAATAAAGATTTACAGCTCATGTCGACTAAGGATGGAAATCTTGTGTATAGACAGTTCAGTAGATATATAATAGAGCGTTGCGTCCGAAAGTCTATCCAGACACGGCTCTTTAAAAACAAAAGGAGAAGATTATGAAAACAGAACCGATTCATCGTACCAGTATGTGGAAATTTAAGTTAAGTGCTGCCACCATGACTTTGATTCCCGCTGCCGTGGGGATTAACTATGTTGCCAAAGCCTTGGCGGAGGGGTTAAAGTTGCCCGTTTGGCTGGGGTCTTTGGGAACCTTTCTTACCAGCATGTTGGCTGGGCCGGTTGCCGGTGCCATTAGTGGTTTCATCAACAACGTGATCTATGGGCTGACCTTATCGCCAATTTCAACCGTGTATGCGATTACCAGCATCGGAATTGGGATTGCTGTCGGAGTTTTGCACGCCAATGGGTGGTTCTCGTCAGCGCGACGAGTATTTGTTTCTGCTATTATTATTGCCATCGTTTCAGCTGTCATTTCAACGCCACTCAACGTCATCTTTTGGGGTGGTCAGACCGGTATCGCTTGGGGTGACTCATTGTTTGCGGTAATGGTCGCCAATCATGCACCAGTGTGGCTGGCCTCATTTATCGATGAGTTTGTCTTGGATATTTTGGATAAAGTCTGCGTGGCCTACCTGGCATTCTTCATCTATCGTCAGCTTCCGAAGCGGATGGTGCACTTCTTTAGAGATGATAAATGATGACTGATAAAACATTGATTTCTGGAGCGCCACGGGTCAAGCTCAAGTGGTACCAGGTGATCGATCCGATTACTAAGCTCTTGTTCATCTTGGACATGACGTTGTTGAGCTTTGCCAGTATGAATTTATTGCTTCAGGCCGGATTAATTCTTGTCGCAACACTGCTATTGTTATTTTCCAAATTGAGTTCTACCACCTTTAAGGCGCTGGGATTCAGCCTGTTTCTGATTTGCACCATGCTGATCATCCAAGGGTTATTTTACAGTCGGAATCAAACTGTGCTGTTTTCTGTGCTTGGGGTGTCGTTCTACAAAGAGGGCCTGATTTACGCCACCACTCTGGGTTGTCGAGTATTGGTGATTATTTTGACCAGTGGCTTTTTTATAGTGACCACGAGTATTTCAGAAAACGCGGCCTATTTGGAACTGTCCGGATTGTCTTATAAAACCGTCTACGTTCTGATGTCGGTGTGTTATATTTTGCCGGAAATGATGCGCAATATGCGGAAAATCCAGCAGGCACAAAAAGTTCGCGGAACCAATCCGCAAAAAACGTTGATTCAGAAATTAAAGTCAGTCCTGCCGGTTCTAATTCCATTGGTGATTAAGACCTTGGATCAATCGATGACGCGGTCGATTTCTCTCCAACTGAGAGGTTTTGATAATCTCAACCGGACTGTCAGAACCTCCCAGCGCGTGTATCGCCTGTCGCGGACGCTGCACATTGGTCTGACAGGATTGGCAATTTTATTGATTGGGTGGAAGATATGGACGAAGATAAACGGATTGTAATTGAAAATTTGACCACCCGTTATTCGGGTACTGAGCAACCACAACTGCGTCAGATTAACGCGGAGGTTCATTCCGGCCAGGTGGTTGGGATTATCGGGAATAGCCACTCCGGCAAATCGACTTTGTGCCGTGTGCTGGCAGGGGTCATTCCCAAAATTGTGTCTGCTGAGATTGAGGGCGATTGGCACATGTTTGGCCAGCGAGTGTCTGACAATTGGCCCGTTTATAATGCCATGAATGGAGTTGTACTGCAAAATCCAGCTGGTCAACTAAGCGGGTTGGCAGACACGGTTGCCGATGAAATCGCCTTTGACTTGATTAATCAGGGAATGGCTGAAGGACTGATTCAAAAACGGGTTGAAGAAGTTGCCACGCAAATGGGGCTGATTGAACAGCTGAATTTGCGTCCCGAGAGCCTTTCCGGTGGTCAGATCCAGCGGTTGGCAATTGCCACGGCGATTGTGGCTAATCCGGCTGTTTTGATTATGGATGATCCGACCAGTGAGATGGATCCCCTTGGCCGCCGGCAATTTTTCCAATGGCTGGCCCAAGTCAAAGAGACGACTGTCTTCATTGTCACCAGTGAAATTGACGATTTGTGCGAAGTCGCCGACGTTGTGTGGGTGCTGCACGAGGGTCAAATGGTAGCCCAGGGCAGGCCGGGTGAGGTGTTTAATCATTTGGCAGCTGACTGGCAGATTCCAGCCCCGACAATCCAGCAACTTGCTCAAAAAATGGATTGGCACTTGGCTGATGGCCGGTATCCAGTGAATTACGCTGATCTGAAGGAGGTTCGTTATGTCCACAATTGAACTGAGCCACCTGACGTTCACTTATCCGGAACGGTCCTTTAGCTTGGATGTTGAAGACAAACACTTCGCCGATCCGATGGTGGCGATTGTCGGCCAAAATGGTGCCGGCAAATCAACGCTCTTCAAATTGTTGACGGGTTTGCTGACACCACAAACCGGTGTGATTAAGATCGATGGAGAAAATTTTAATGATCTTAAACCAGTCGAAAAGTTACTGAAGGTTGGGATTACTTTTCAGAATCCTGACGATCAGCTTTTCAACCCGACCGTTCAACGAGAGGTGGAGTGGAATGTCGCGCAGGTCATAGATGACCACGACACGATTACGAGGCGGGCTTTAGCGGCTCTAAAAAGAGTTGGCTTGGATGATAAAACAGCTGAAAGTCCATATGACCTGTCATTGTCGGAACGCAAGCTGTTGAGCGTTGCCACAGTTTTGGCAGTGGATCCGGCGATTTATTTATTTGATGAGCCGATGATGTCGCTTGATTGGGAAAGCCGGCGCAAGTTGACCGCAATTTTCCATCAGTTGGCTGATTCGGGCCACCAAGTTGTGACCATCACCCATGACATGGATTGGGTCGCCGCCGAGTTTGAATCGGTGTATGTTATGGAACACGGGAAGTTTGGCTTCGCCGGCAGTCCACGGGAATTGTTCAGCAATCACGAACTTGTCCAGCGAGTGGGATTACTACCACCGCGGATTATGGACATAGCGGAGTCGCTGGGTGATTCACAGACATATTTATCGGTTAATGATTATTGCCAGAAAAATCGAGATGTATAGAAAAAGTCACCTCTGCGGGTTTTCCAGGTTGAAGGATTAACTTCAGCTTCTGGCAAGAACTCACATGGGTGACTTTTGTGTTTAATAACGTTTCATGATCATCGGGTGCTTCCTCAGATCACTCGGTTTGATTTTACTTTGTTTCATGGTCATAATCATATACCATTTCTTTTGGATTTTTTGTTTGACTAATACAAAATAGGTCTTCATAGGTCTTCGCATTTTTAGCGCCCATTAGGATCATCAGTATAATTTTCTGAATTAGGAGACTGTCCCATCACTATTCGAACTTCGTCTCCCAACTTACGCTGTTCCCATTCATCCGTGAATCCTTTAAATCGCAATTCTGGAACTTTCTTTTTAACTGAATCATCTATTTTCGCCATAGTCCCCACCATTTTATTGGTTTTTCTTGTTCTTCTATCCTTTTTTGATCTTTGATTTGTTCCTGTAAATTTTCCAACTTCTCTTTAAGAGCGTTCACTTCATCTTTATATTGATTGTCTAAGTGTTTGAATTCTGTTTCCTGTGAGGGCATTTTGAGGGCTTTTAAGTTATCATTTTCCGCCTTGTATTCTTCTAGCAACTTTTTATCTTGCAAGGCTAATCGTTGTTACTGGTCTAACAAATTAGTTAGTTTTTCTATTTGTTGGTCTTTGCTACTTATTTGTTGGTCTTTGGTATTTGATTTGCTACTACTTTCTACTTTACCTAAAATTATTTTTTCTGCTTTAGAATTTATTAGATTAGACCCATTGGAACTTTTAAGCTGTAATTCTTTTGGTAACCTTTGGTAGTGATATTGAATATTTTGTTTTGTAACACTCAACTCATCCGCCAGCTCTTTGATCGTTTTTAAGTCTTCACTCATGGTTTAAGTCCTGCCTTTTAACCGTTGGTAGATATTGTTCAATGACTTTTTTGAGGTAGCGTGCGATATTATGCTTAGAATATTCTTCACGTCTGCTGGCAACATAAGACAAGTGGTCTTTAACACTATTTAGCCCTCTTAATTCTTTCAGTTCGTCATAGAGGGGGTAAACATGGACTTGCAATCCTGCCATGATTTTTGTATCTTGCATTTCAAACGGACTTAGCAACATATTTTCTAGCAATAGCGTGGTGTACTTGCTTTTCATTGCTTCAATAGCTAGCTTATCTTCGGTTTCTGCTTTGCGTGCTTTATCTTCTTGATAGGCGGTATCTTCTAACTTATAGCTGTTATCGTCTGCTCGACGTTTCTTTCGTAACCAGATATCCAATGTTAAACCGTCCGCATCAATCGCTCGATAGAGATAATGCCAACGCCCCTTAATTTTGATATAGGTTTCATCCATTTTCCACGAATAGAAGGACTGTTTATTTTTCTTTTTCCAGAGATGATAGAGGATTTTACTGTATTCTTGAACCCACCGATAAATCGTAGTGTGACAAACATTTATTCCACGGTCATAAAGCAATTCCTGAACTTCACGATAGCTCAGATTGTAACGTAGGTAATAACCAACAGCGACAATGATGACGTCTTGTTGGAATTGTTTGCCTTTAAAATGATTCATCTCTCAAGCCTTACTAACCTTTTTTCTGCTCTTTGAGAAGCTGAAGGTCGTGCTAGTAACTACCTATTTGGTTTGATTAATTCCATCATTTATCTGGTGCTTGCCCTTCAAAAAGGCTTCTATGGTGAGGTTTTAACAACTCTCTATTTTACAATTATGCAGCCAATTGGACTTCTAGTGTGGATCTACCAAGCACAGTTCAAGAAAGAAAAGTAGGAGTTTGTCGCGCGTAAACTGGACGGCAAGGGTTGGACCAAGTATCTTTCCGTTAGTGTTCTTTGGTGGTTGGCCTTTGGATTCATTTATCAGTCTATCGGAGCCAATCGTCCTTATCGCGATTCCATCACCGATGCGACCAATGGGGTTGGGCAAATCCTCATGACAGCTGTTTACCGTGAACAATGGATATTCTGGGCTTCTACCAATGTCTTTTCAATCTATCTCTGGTGGGGAGAAAGCCTGCAAATCCAAGGGAAATACCTAATTTATCTCATCAATAGTCTAGTTGGGTGGTATCAGTGGAGCAAGGCAGCAAAAAGCGCTTAAAAAAGTAAAAAAAGGATCAGATGATCCTTTTTTTGTGTTAGAGCAAAATGAATAATACCGTAATGATAATAGCGGTCGTTATACGAACGATGTGGTGCGAGATATGTTGTTTTTCTTTCTGTTGGCCGTTCCAGTAGGCACCATAGCAGACGATACTCGAGCCCACAATCCATAGAAGAATGGTTGCAAGTGGGACGAAGTAAAAGATAGCTAGAGCCAAAGAGGTGAGACAACTGCCGACCAAGATACACTTGTTTCCCAAACTGTAGTTCTTTTGTTTCATGGCTGAAAAGGCAGCAGCAAGGTGAAGCAATGAGAAGGCGAGAGCTAGTACAATTGTTAGTATTCCTAGAATCATCGAAGTTAACATAGTTGGTTCCTTTCTGAGTTTCAGGCTTAGTTATCAAGTGGAGTTGTAGAGGTCATCTCCATTACATCAAGGTAAAATCTCACCACTTGCTCTTCGGTATAAGATTTTCCTTTTTTTAGCCACCAAGTTAGGGTCTCGATAAAGTTCGTCACAACAAAATGCTGGAGGTAGGAGGCCGGAATGTTTGGATAGGCCTCTTGCAAGTCATCCGCCACCATGGGATAAACGTGGTGTTCGAGTTCCTTGTGTAGTTGGCGGAGGAAGTAGTCGTTTTTAGAAAAAAGGAGACTGGTGACATGGTCCTGGTTTTTCTGAAAATGTAAAAAGATATGTGCGAGGTAATCCTTGGTCGTAAAGTGTCCTTCCCTTTCAAAGAGATGATGAAAGAGGTAGCGACAGAGCTCATCTAAAAGGAGTTCCTTACTTTCATAGTGACAGTAAAAAGTAGAACGTCCAACATCTGCTAGGTCAATGATATCCTGGACAGTAGTGGCATCATAGCCCTTGTCGTTCAAAAGTTGTAAAAAAGCTTGATAGATAGCTTTTTTCGTCTTACTAACCCGACGGTCTCTTTTTGGCATATAGACACTTGAGACAAACTGTTCAGAACTGAACATAGTTTACAGTTTGCTTCTATCCTTTCTTTGAATTTTATTAGATAATACAAATGAAAGAAGTATGTATATACCCATTATACCAAAGGAGGGAGAGAAATGAGTTCTAAAACATCTATCTGGTTAGCTTTTTTCTTAAATTTAAGCTATGCGATTGTTGAGTTTATAGCAGGAGGAATCTTTGGTTCGAGTGCAGTTCTTGCTGATTCTGTTCACGACCTGGGAGATGCTATGGCCATTGGCATCTCAGCCCTTTTAGAAACGATTTCCAATCGTGAAGAAGATAGACAGTACACCTTGGGTTACAAACGCTTTAGTCTTTTAGGGGCCATGCTAACGGCTGTGATTCTTATGATAGGGTCTGTCCTAGTGATCTTGGAAAATGTCACAAAGATCGTTCACCCTCAACCCGTTAATGAAAATGGTATCCTATGGCTGGGAATCATTGCAGTGGCTATTAATGTGCTAGCTAGTCTAGTAGTCCGTAAAGGAAAGACAAAGAACGAGTCTATTCTTAGCTTGCATTTTTTGGAAGACACCCTTGGTTGGCTGGCTGTCATCCTAATGGCGATTATCCTCCGATTTACAGATTGGTATATCCTCGATCCGCTTTTATCGCTGGTTATTTCTATCTTTATTCTGTCGAAAGCCATTCCTCGCTTTTGGTCTACCCTTAAGATTTTCTTAGATGCTGTGCCTGAAGGTATCGAGACTGCTAAGCTAGAGAAAGAGTTAGCAAGGCTAACTAATGTTAAAAGTGTAAATCAACTCAGTATTTGGTCCATGGATGGTCTGGAAAATGACGCCATTGTTCACCTCTGTATCGAGGACGGGGAGCAGATGATGGGGACCAAAGAAGCAGTGCGTCAATGTTTAGAAGAAAGAGGCGTGCAGAATATTACTATTGAAGTGGACAGCAGTCAAAGCAATCATGCGCAACATAGGCGGAGGGTGAGAGAGTTAGAGCAGAAGCATGGGCATCATCAGTAGAAAAACGATCTCGCTAGAGGTCGTTTTGTTATCCTATTCATTCCTCGTACTTTCTCTCAAAGTCAGTCTGGTTCCCAGCATGGTTAGGCTAGGTATTTTGCGACCGTGGAGGACTTCCTTGTTAAGAATATCCATCCCTGCTCGGCCCATTTCCTCAGTATAGACAGTGATGCTTGAAAGAGGAGGATAGACCTGCTTGGTCAGGCTAGTGTCGTTAAAAGAAATGAGGCTGACGCGGTCTGGTAGGCTAATTCCAGCTTCTTGAAGGGCACGGAGGGCGCCGATGGCTAAACTATCGCTGGCTGCGAAAAAGGCTGGTGGGAATTGTTCTCCTAGCTTGTGAATGGCCTCCTTCATCAAGTCATAGCCAGACTGGGCAGTAAAGCTCCCTTGAAAGACCAGTTCTTCATGGTAGATTCCATTTGCTTGGGTAATGTCTTTGAAATTCTCTAGCCGCTTATCCTGGATAATTTCTTCCTGGTCGGTTGTTTCCTCAAGGCCTGTGAGAATTCCAATACGGTTCATCCCTTGGCTGAGGAAATGGTCTACAACTTGTTTCACAGCAGTGTAAAAGTCAGTGATAATACAGGTATGACCTAATGAGAGGGTATCGCTGTCTATAAAGACTAAAGGTTTTTGGTATTCTTCAAAGGCAGCAATCTGAGCTCGGCTGAACTTTCCGATGCAGAGAATGCCGATCACTTCCTCGCTTAATGTAAAAGGATGGTCGTTAAAATAGCGCAAGATATCATAGTCCAACTCTTGGGCTCTTTTTTCAATACCGAGACGAATCTGGTAGTAGTAGAGGTCGTCCAACTCCCCTTGTTCGCTGACCCATTGGATAATGGCAATCTTTTGCTTGGGCTTGTGGGATTCGCCTGTCTTGAGATGCTTGGTGTAGCCCAGCTCTTCAGCGACAGTTAAAATACGGTGTCTGGTTTCTTCTGTAACAGATAGACTCTGGTCGCGATTGAGGACACGAGATACGGTCGCGATAGAGACAGAGGCTAGCTGTGCGATGTCTTTTAAGGTAGCCATAAATCCTCCTCCTTTTAGGTTAGTATATCATATTTTTCTGCTTTTTACTGATAGTTTAGTAAAAGTTTAGTAAAAAGGATTGACCTTAGCAACTTCCTTGGATACAATAGAAGAAAACGATTACACGTTAAGGTGACTTAACGACAGTCAAAGGAGAATTTATATGACACAAGATCTTACTACTGAAGCCCTTCGCAAAGACTTTCTTGCCGTTTTTGGTCAAGAAGCAGACCAAACTTTCTTTTCACCAGGTCGTATCAATTTGATTGGTGAACACACAGACTACAACGGTGGGCACGTTTTTCCAGCTGCTATTTCCTTGGGAACCTATGGAGCGGCTCGCAAGCGTGACGACCAAGTCTTGCGTTTCTACTCAGCCAACTTTGAGGACAATGGTATCATCGAAGTGCCTCTTGCTGACCTCAAATTTGAAAAAGAGCACAGCTGGACCAACTATCCAAAAGGGGTTCTTCATTTCTTGCAAGAAGCTGGACATGTGATTGACAAAGGGTTTGATTTTTATGTTTATGGGAATATCCCAAATGGTGCAGGCTTGTCTTCATCAGCATCTTTGGAACTTTTGACAGGGGTTGTGGCAGAGCATCTCTTTGGTTTAAAACTAGACCGTTTGGATTTGGTTAAAATCGGAAAACAAACAGAAAATAACTTTATCGGAGTCAACTCTGGTATTATGGACCAGTTTGCTATCGGTATGGGAGCTGACCAACGGGCCATTTACCTGGATACCAATACGTTAGAATACGACTTGGTGCCACTTGATTTGAAGGACAATGTCGTTGTTATCATGAATACCAACAAACGTCGTGAACTGGCGGACTCTAAGTACAATGAACGCCGTGCTGAGTGTGAAAAAGCTGTCGAAGAATTGCAAGTTGCCTTGGATATTCAGACCTTGGGTGAATTGGATGAGTGGGCCTTTGACCAATACAGCTATCTGATTAAAGATGAAAATCGCTTAAAACGTGCTCGCCATGCTGTGCTTGAAAACCAACGTACCCTCAAAGCACAAGCAGCTCTTCAAGCAGGTGATTTGGAAACATTTGGTCGCTTGATGAATGCATCTCACGTTTCTCTAGAACATGACTATGAAGTAACTGGCTTGGAATTGGATACTCTTGTTCACACAGCTTGGGCTCAGGAAGGTGTTCTTGGTGCTCGTATGACAGGGGCAGGATTTGGCGGATGTGCCATTGCCTTGGTGCGAAAAGACGCTGTTGAGTCCTTTAAGGAAGCTGTAGGCAAGCACTACGAGGAAGTCGTTGGATATGCTCCTAGCTTCTATATCGCTGAAGTTGCAGGTGGCACTCGCGTCCTTGACTAGTTAAAAGGAGGCTTTATAGTGACCTTAGTAGATAAATTTGTAACACATGTTATTGCTGAAAGTTCATTTGAGGAAATGGATCGAATCTACCTAACCAATCGTGTTTTGGCGCGAGTGGGTGAAGGTGTTTTGGAAGTTGAGACTGATCTAGATAAATTGATTGACCTCAAGGACCAGCTGGTCGAGGAAGCGGTTCGATTAGAGACGATTGAGGATAATCAGGCTGCGCGTGAAATCCTCGGTTCTGAACTGATGGACTTGGTAACTCCTTGTCCAAGTCAGGTTAATCGTGACTTTTGGACAACCTATGCTCACTCTCCTGAGCAGGCGATAGGGGATTTTTACCAGCTCAGCCAGAAAAATGACTACATCAAGCTCAAGGCTATTTCTAAGAATATTGCTTATCGTATTCCATCTGACTACGGAGAACTTGAGATCACCATCAACCTCTCTAAGCCTGAAAAGGATCCGAAAGAGATTGCAGCAGCCAAGTTGGTGCAAGCTAGCAATTATCCTCAGTGTCAGCTTTGTCTAGAGAATGAAGGCTACCATGGTCGAGTCAACCACCCAGCTCGCAGCAATCACCGCATTATCCGTTTCGAAATGGCGGGTCAGGAGTGGGGCTTCCAGTATTCGCCCTATGCTTATTTTAATGAGCACTGTATTTTCTTAGACGGTCAGCATCGACCTATGGCCATTAGTCGTCAGAGTTTTGAGCGTCTGCTGGCGATTGTAGAGCAGTTTCCTGGCTATTTTGCAGGCTCTAATGCCGACCTGCCAATTGTGGGGGGCTCTATTCTAACTCATGACCACTATCAAGGAGGCCGTCACGTATTTCCTATGGAATTGGCTCCTTTGCAAAAGACTTTCTGTTTTGCTGGTTTTGAGCAGGTCAAGGCTGGGATTGTTAAGTGGCCAATGTCAGTGCTACGTTTGACTTCAGATTCCAAGGAGGATTTGATTAACTTGGCTGACAAGATTTTACAGGAATGGCGACAGTATTCAGACCCTGAAGTCCAGATTTTAGCAGAGACAGACGGGACACCGCATCACACCATCACACCGATTGCTCGTAAACGCGATGGACAGTTTGAGTTGGACTTGGTCTTGCGGGACAATCAGACATCGCCAGAACATCCTGATGGCATCTATCATCCCCACAAGGATGTCCAACATATCAAGAAGGAAAATATCGGCTTGATTGAGGTCATGGGTTTGGCTATCCTGCCGCCACGTTTGAAAGCAGAAGTGGAACAGGTTGCTAGCTATCTTGTGGGAGATGATGATATAGTTGCCGACTATCATCAAGAATGGGCAGACCAGCTCAAAGCCCAACATCCGGACCTAGCAGATAAAGAAAAAGCCCTTGAAATCGTCAAGGACTCTGTGGGTGCTATTTTTGCACGTGTTTTGGAGGATGCAGGAGTTTACAAGCAGACGGAACAAGGACAGGCAGCTTTTATGCGTTTTGTTGAGCAGGTCGGAATTTTGCCAGACTAGGAGCTTTCTCCTTGCACAGTCCTATAAAAAGTAGTATCATAGTGTCGTTTGAACTATCAGGAGGAAACGATGAAAGATTTTCATTTTGATGCTATATCTGCCTTTGAAAATTACGAAATTGAAAAAATGAGAGATGGTCATGTTGTGGTGACGACAAAAGTAGTGGACTCGTCGCTCAACTACTATGGCAATGCCCATGGTGGCTATCTCTTTACCCTTTGTGACCAGATCAGTGGTTTGGTGGTTATCTCGCTGGGGCTTGATGGAGTGACACTCCAATCCTCTATCAACTACCTCAAGGCAGGAAAACTTGACGATGTACTGACCATTAAAGGAGAATGTGTCCATCAAGGTCGCACAACCTGTGTCGTGGATGTGGATATTACCAATCAAGAAGGCAGAAATGTCTGCAAAGCAACCTTTACCATGTTTGTCACAGGCCAGCGGTCAGAAGACAGACAGGTAAGGATATAGATAAACAAAAAAAGAGGTGTGAACCTCTTTTTCTTATTTCTTTTTCCTATTTAGGACGGCATTGAGGACAATGGCCAGTAGGCTGGCTACGACGATTCCGTTTGAGAAAAACATTTGGAAGGCTGTCGGCATGCTGACAAAGAGATTGCTATTGTTGAGTCCGACACCTGCAGCGATTGAGACAGCTGCGATAAGGAAGTTATGTTCATTGTTAGCAAAGTCAACACGGGCGAGGATTTGCATCCCTTGAAGGGAAACAAAACCAAACATCACCAGCATGGCCCCTCCAAGGACAGGGCTTGGAATGATTTGGGCGAGGGCGCCAAACTTAGGAAGGAGTCCAAGGAGAACTAGGAAACCAGCTGCGTAGTAGATTGGTAGGCGAGTCTTGATACCTGACAATTTAACCAAACCAACGTTTTGTGAAAATCCTGTGTAAGGGAAGGTGTTAAAGATTCCTCCGAGAAGGACAGCTAAACCTTCTGCGCGGTAACCGTTGCGCAGGCGCATGCTGTCGATTGGGTCATTGGTAATATCAGACAAGGCCAGGTAAACACCAGTGGATTCAACCATAGACACCGTTGCGATGATACACATCATGACAATAGAGGAGATTTCAAAGGTTGGCACCCCAAAGTAGAGGGGAGTTGGGACATGGACAAGTGGTGCTGCTACAACAGGGGAGAAATCAACCAAGCCCATGGTAGCAGCAATGGCAGTTCCGACAACCAACCCAATCAAAATGGAAATAGACTTGATAAATCCTTTGGTAAAGATGTTAATCAAGAGGATAATCAGAACAGTAATAGCAGCAAGCAAGAGACTTTGACCAGTTGGCTCTGGAACGTTATTCCCCATATTTCCAATAGCGACAGGAATCAAGGTCAATCCAATAGTCGTAATAACAGATCCTGTTACGATAGATGGGAAGAGATTGGCAACTTTTGAGAAAATGCCGGAAATCAGAACTACATAAATCCCAGAAACGATAAGGGCACCAAACATAGCACCGCTACCGTGGCTTTGCCCAATCATAATTAAAGGAGCGACGGACTGGAAGGCAACTCCGAGAACGACTGGTAGCCCAATCCCAAAGTATTTGTTGAGTTGGAGTTGGAGGAAGGTGGCCACCCCACACATGAAGATATCTGTGGAGATTAGGTAGGTCAACTGCTCAGCTGAATAGCCAAGAGCTGTCGCAATCATGATGGGAACCAGGATAGAACCTGAGTACATGGCTAGTAAGTGCTGCAAGCCAAGAACGGCTGCTTGTGAGTGTTTTTCTTGTTTTTGCATTAGAGATCTGCCTCCTTAAATACGACCTGACCATTTTCAAAACGATCCAAGCGAGCCAGTGATAGGACTGGATACCCTGCTTTTTCAAGCAAATCACGACCATCTTGGAAAGATTTTTCAATTACGATACCAATCGCTTCAACTTTTGCTCCAGCTTGTTCGATGATTTGGATCAAGCCTTTGGCAGCTTGGCCATTAGCAAGGAAATCGTCAATAATCAAGACCTTGTCCTCAGGTGAGAGGAATTTTCCAGCGATGGAAACGGTGCTGGTCACCTGCTTGGTAAAGGAGTAGACTTGGGCGGTTAAGATACCTTCGTTCATGGTGACGTTTTTAGCTTTCTTGGCGAAAAGCATGGGAACATTCAAGGCTTCAGATGTAAAAACGGCTGGGGCAATGCCTGAAGCTTCAATGGTCACGACCTTGGTAATGCCAGCAGAAGCGAATTGTTCCGCAAATACCTTACCAATCTCTCGCATCAAGCTAAAGTCAACTTGGTGGGTTAAAAAGGAATCCACCTTGAGGATATTGTCCCCCAAGATATGCCCATCCTCGATGATGCGCTCTTCTAATAATTTCATAAGACCTCCTAAAGTCTAAAAGATGCTTCATTTGCTTGTCTAGAGTTTCTACTATGTAATAGAAAAAGGACCTACTTAATCCCCTAAGTAAGTCCCCAAAATAGGCATGGCCAAAACCATACCTCCAGCTGACATACTCATTGTTAGGTGTTCCGGCACCTTGTAGAAACGTCGTGCCAATTCACGACATAAACAAGTAAAATGATATTCAATTTTAAACAGGCTGCTGCCAATGTTTATATTTTACACCAATTAGCTTTATAAATCAAATATTTTGTTAGTAAATAGATCATAAAAGCGAACGAATAAAAGGCTGCAATGCTAGATAGTATTGTAGCCTTTTATTCTTCTATTCGCTAAATCTTAAAAAATAGCCATCTGGATCCAAGACTGCAAATTCGTGAGGATAGATGTAGTGATCCCCAACACGAAATGTTCTCTTAGTCAAAGGACGATAAATAGGATAGTTGGCCTCCAGCAGTTTTTGGTGGAGCTGAGGGACATCTTCAATACCAAAGGAAATATTGACACCGCGCCCGAAAGGATAGGTTAGTTGGGCTAATTCTTCTGTGCTGCCTTCTTCTAGCATAAGTTGGCAGTCTTCAAGCGAGAGGAAGAGAAATTTCTCCTCTGGACGCTCGTATTCGACAGAAAATCCCAGCAAATCGCAGTAGAAGTGGCGTGACTTTTCGAGGTCAGATACTACAAATTCAGGAATGACAGCTTGATAGTCCATTCGTTTTCTCCTTAGAGCTCAATCTCCATGACAATGGGTGTATGGTCTTGGCGCGCACCGGAGTCAATCATATCAGACTTGGTTACCTTGTCAGCCACGCGGTTGCTGGTCAGCCAGTAGTCGATTCTCCAGCCTGTATTGTTGATTTTAGAAGTCTTGCTACGTTGTGCCCACCAAGTGTAGCGTTCTGGAACATCGCCATGAACATGACGGAAGGTGTCGGTAAATCCAGTTGCCAAAAGGTTGGTAAATCCAGCACGTTCCTCGTCGGTAAATCCAGGTGAACGGCGGTTGCTGGCAGGATTTGCAAGGTCGATTTCATTGTGGGCTACATTGTAGTCACCGGTCGCAAGGACTGGTTTTTCTTTGTCTAGTTCAGCCAAGTACTCCGCATATTTGACATCCCAGACTTGGCGTTCTTCCAAACGTTTGAGGCCGTCGCCAGCGTTTGGAGTGTAAACTTGGGTCACGAAAAATTCATCAAATTCTAGAGTGATGATGCGACCTTCTAAGTCCATGGTAGAAGGGGCACCGATTTCTGGAAAAGTGACAGTGGGTGTGAGTTCTTTCTTATAAAGGAACATGGTTCCAGCATAGCCTTTGCGGGCAGGTTCTTGAGAAGAACGCCACGTGTTTTCGTAGTTTGGAAAGAGTTCAGCTAAAATTTCCAAGTGTTTTTTAGTAGGACCCTTGGCAGAAAGCTTGGTTTCTTGGATAGCGATGATATCAGCATTTTCAGCGACCAAGGTTTGTAGTACTTCTTGGGACAATTTGGCACGAGTTGAGTCACTAGTTAGGGCAGCATTGAGGGAATCAATATTCCATGAGATGAGTTTCATAAAGTTACCTTTTTCATTCAGATTATAGATTTTATTATACCAAAAAAAGGTCCATTTCCCCAACGTATGGCTTGAAAAATCACTCTCTTTCGTTTATAATTAAGAATGATTTTATGAAAGGGAGTGAAAATAAATGAAATTTTACTCATATGACTATGTACTTAGCCAAATCAGTCAGCAAAATGGCATCATGATTGGCTTTGGGATTGTGCTCCTAGCTATCACAGGATTTTTTGCTTTTAAAGCCTATCGAGATAAAAAGGGGACTAAGTTTCGGGAATTGGTCATGATTTTGGCCTTGACCTTGGTGGCCATGCTTTTGGTGACAATCTCAAAATACCAGACCAATCAAGCCTCTAACAACCAATTTCAAACTTCACTTCATTTCATAGAGGTTGTTTCCAAAGACTTGGGAGTGGATAAATCAGAAGTTTATGTCAATACTTCTGCAGCCACTGATGGAGCGCTTGTCAAGGTAGGTCCAAATTTCTACCGCGCCATGAACGGGAGCCAACCAGACAAGTATCTTTTAGAGAAATTAGAATTGCATCAAACAGACGCTATTGAATTGGTGGAGGTAAATAAATGACACTCAATTATATGGAAATTTTAATCAAACTGGCCTTGGGTCTTTTCTCGCTTGTTTTTGTTATCAATGTGACAGGAAAGGGAAATCTGGCGCCTAACTCTGCGACAGACCAAATTCAGAACTATGTTCTCGGTGGTATTATCGGTGGGGTGATTTACAATAGTTCTATTAGCATTCTGCAGTACGCAGTGATTTTGATGATGTGGACGATTTTGGTCTTGACCCTCAAGTGGCTCAATAACAATGTTCGTTTTGTCAAACGCTTGATTGATGGAAAACCAACTCTCCTTATCAAAAATGGGCAGATTGACCCAGAAGCCTGTCGTTCAGTTGGTTTGTCTGCAGCAGAAGTTGCTCTCAAACTTCGTAGCCAAGGGATTTTCCAGATGAAACAGGTCAAATGCGCTGTGCAGGAGCAAAATGGCCAACTCATCGTGGTCCAAATGGGGGATGAAAATCCTAAGTATCCAGTTGTGACTGACGGTGTGATACAAGTCGATGTTTTGGAGTCGATTGGTCGTAACGAAGAGTGGTTGCTTGATAACCTCAGCAAGCAAGGGCATGACAATGTAGCCAATATCTTTATCGCTGAGTATGACAAGGGTGCGGTCACAGTCGTAACCTATGAATAAGAAAAACCTGGGGTCTTGGCCTCAGGTTTCTATTTGCAATCAGAAAGGGATGTTATGTCCATTATTCAAAAACTTTGGTGGTTTTTCAAGTTAGAAAAACGCCGTTATCTAGTCGGGATTGTGGCCCTGGTTTTGGTTTCCGTTCTCAATCTCATTCCACCTATGGTTATGGGACGAGTCATTGATGCTATCACATCAGGGCAATTAACCCAGCAGGCCCTCCTTCTTGACCTATTTTACTTGCTTCTTGCGGCCTTTGGGATGTACTATCTGCGCTATGTTTGGCGTATGTATATCCTTGGGACTTCCTACCGTTTGGGACAGATTATGCGCTCTCGCTTGTTTGAGCATTTCACAAAAATGTCTCCAGCCTTTTATCAAACCTATCGGACTGGGGACCTGATGGCACACGCAACCAACGATATCAATGCCCTAACGCGTCTGGCAGGGGGCGGTGTTATGTCTGCCGTGGATGCCTCTATCACGGCTTTGGTGACCTTGCTGACCATGCTCTTTAGCATTTCGTGGCAAATGACGCTAGTTGCCATTCTACCCTTACCTTTCATGGCTTATGCGACCAGTCGTCTAGGGAGAAAGACCCACAAGGCCTTTGGCGAGTCACAGGTAGCCTTTTCTGAACTCAATAACAAGGTGCAGGAGTCTGTATCGGGTATTAAAGTGACCAAGTCTTTCGGTTATCAGGCGGATGAGTTGAAGTCCTTTCAGGCAGTAAATGAATTGACCTTCCAAAAGAACCTCCAAACCATGAAATACGATAGTCTCTTTGACACTATGGTTCTCTTGTTTGTTGGTTCCTCCTATGTTTTAACCCTTTTGATCGGTTCCTTGATGGTTCAGGAGGGACAGATTACGGTTGGGAATCTGGTCACCTTTATCAGCTACTTGGATATGTTGGTCTGGCCTCTTATGGCCATTGGTTTCCTCTTTAATATCACTCAGCGAGGCAAGGTTTCTTACCAACGGATTGAGGAACTTTTATCTCAGGAATCACCTGTAAAAGACCCTGAGTTTCCTCTGGACGGTATTGAAAATGGACGTTTGGAGTACGCTATTGGCAGCTTTGCCTTTGAAAATGAGGAGACACTGAATGATATTCACTTTAGTCTGGAAAGAGGGCAAACCTTGGGCTTAGTCGGACAGACAGGCTCTGGGAAAACGTCCTTGATTAAGCTCCTCTTGCGTGAATACGATGTGGATAAGGGAGCTATTTATCTAAACGGTCACGATATTCGGGATTATCGTCTGACAGACCTTCGCAGTCTCATGGGCTATGTCCCTCAGGACCAGTTCCTCTTTGCGACCTCTATCTTAGACAATATCCGCTTTGGTAATCCGAACTTGCCCCTTTCAGCAGTTGAGGAAGCGACTAAGCTAGCTCAAGTTTACCAAGATATTGTAGACATGCCTCAGGGCTTTGATACAGTTATCGGTGAAAAAGGAGTCAGTCTTTCAGGTGGTCAAAAGCAACGTCTGGCTATGAGTCGGGCTATGATTTTAGACCCTGATATCTTGATTCTAGATGATTCCTTGTCCGCCGTGGATGCCAAGACGGAGTATGCCATCATCGACAATCTCAAGGAGACGCGGAGGGATAAGACAACCATTATCACAGCCCATCGCCTCAGTGCAGTTGTCCATGCAGATCTGATTTTGGTTCTGCAAAATGGCCAAATCATAGAACGGGGCACGCACGAAGACCTGCTAGTCCTAGATGGCTGGTATGCCCAAACCTACCAGTCTCAGCAGTTGGAAATGAAAGGAGAAGAAGATGCAGAATAAGAAAGAACAATGGGCTGTATTGAAGCGCTTGATGTCCTATCTCAAGCCCTACGGCCTCCTGACCTTTTTGGCACTCAGTTTTCTCCTAGCGACGACGGTCATTAAAAGTGTCATTCCCCTTGTGGCTTCCCACTTTATCGATCAGTACCTCAGCAATATTAATCAACTGGCCGTGACCGTTTTGCTGGTCTACTATGGTCTTTATATCCTACAAACTCTGGTCCAGTATGTCGGGAATCTTCTCTTTGCGCGGGTGTCCTACAGTATTGTTAGAGATATTCGTCGCGATGCCTTTGCCAATATGGAGAAACTGGGTATGTCTTACTTTGACAAGACGCCAGCAGGCTCCATCGTTTCTCGTTTGACAAATGATACCGAAACCATCAGTGATATGTTTTCGGGGATTTTATCCAGCTTTATCTCAGCAGTTTTCATTTTTCTAACAACCCTTTATACCATGTTGGTGCTGGATTTTCGTTTGACAGCTTTAGTCCTGCTCTTTCTACCCTTGATTTTCCTGTTGGTCAATCTCTATCGGAAAAAGTCAGTGAAAATCATCGAAAAAACCAGAAGTCTCTTGTCAGATATCAATAGTAAGCTGGCAGAGAATATCGAGGGAATCAGGATTATCCAGGCCTTTAATCAAGAGAAGCGCCTGCAGGCAGAATTTGATGAAATCAACCAAGAACATTTGGTCTATGCCAACCGTTCTGTAGCCTTGGATGCCCTCTTTTTGAGACCTGCCATGAGTTTGTTGAAACTCCTAGGCTACGCAGTTTTGATGGCCTATTTTGGCTACCGTGGGCTTTATCTGGGAATAACAGCAGGAACTATGTATGCCTTTATCCAGTACATCAATCGTCTCTTTGACCCCTTGATTGAGGTGACGCAAAACTTTTCAACCCTTCAAACTTCTATGGTTTCTGCAGGCCGTGTTTTTGCCTTGATTGATGAGAGGACCTATGAACCCCTTCAAAAGGATAGCCAAGCAAAGATTACAGAAGGCAATATTCGTTTTGAACATGTGTGTTTCTCATATGATGGCAAACACCCGATTCTGGATGACATTTCTTTTTCAGTTAACAAGGGGGAAACCATTGCCTTTGTAGGTCATACAGGTTCGGGGAAATCATCTATTATCAATGTCCTCATGCGTTTTTATGAATTTCAGTCAGGCCGAGTTCTCTTGGATGGTGTGGATATTAGGGACTACAGTCAGGAAGAGCTGAGAAAGAACATCGGTCTGGTCTTGCAGGATCCCTTCCTCTATCATGGGACTATCAAGTCCAATATCGCCATGTACCAAGACATTAGTGATGATCAGGTCCAGGCTGCGGCTGCCTTTGTCGATGCAGATTCCTTTATTCAGGAGCTTCCGCAGGGTTATAATGCACCTGTATCTGAGCGTGGTTCGAGCTTTTCTACTGGCCAACGCCAGCTTCTTGCCTTTGCCAGAACAGTTGCTAGTCAACCTAAAATCCTGATTTTGGATGAAGCGACAGCCAATATTGATTCGGAAACAGAAAGTTTGGTTCAAGATTCCCTAGCTAAGATGAGACAGGGTCGGACGACCATTGCTATTGCTCATCGCCTTTCGACCATCCAAGACGCCAACTGTATCTACGTTTTGGACAAGGGGCGCATCATCGAGAGTGGAACCCATGAGGAACTCTTGGACTTGGGAGGAACCTATCACAAGATGTATAGCTTGCAGGCAGGGGCTCTTACCTAAAGAAGAATTCCTTTAAATTACAGATTTCTTGCACCGCCTTTTCCATTTTGTGGTATAATGAAAAATGTTGACAAATAGTATAATAAAAACAAAGGAGAAACAGCATGCTGAAATGGGAAGACTTGCCCGTGGAAATGCAATCAAGCGAGGTTGAGTCTTATTACCAGCTTGTCTCTAAAAGGAAGGGGTCGCTGATTTTCAAGCGTTGCCTGGATTGGGTTCTGGCCCTGTTTTTGCTACTTTTGACTTCTCCCGTCTTTCTTATCTTGAGCATTTGGATCAAGTTGGATAGCAAGGGACCAGTCATTTATAAGCAAGAGCGCGTGACCCAGTATAACCGTCCGTTCAAGATTTGGAAGTTCCGTACCATGGTAACGGATGCGGATAAAAAAGGAAGTCTGGTGACTTCTGCTAACGATAGTCGCATTACCAAGGTGGGAAATTTTATTCGCCGTGTGCGCTTGGACGAACTGCCTCAGTTGGTCAATGTTCTTAAAGGCGAAATGTCCTTTGTTGGGACAAGGCCTGAAGTGCCACGTTACACAGAGCAGTATAGTCCTGAAATGATGGCGACCTTGCTCTTGCCGGCAGGAATCACCTCTCCAGCCAGCATCAACTACAAGGATGAGGATACGATCATCAGTCAAATGACGGAGAAAGGTCTAACGGTTGATCAGGCCTATGTCGAACACGTCCTACCTGAAAAGATGCGCTATAACCTCGCCTATCTCCGAGAGTTTAGTTTCCTTGGAGACATCAAAATCATGTTTCAAACCGTGTTTGAGGTACTAAAATAAAGTAGTCATGAGAAAATGAGTACAGATAAAAGGAGCAAATCAATGCCAAATTACAATATTCCATTTTCACCACCCGATATTACGGAAGCAGAAATTGCTGAAGTAGCGGATACCCTGCGTTCTGGTTGGATCACAACAGGTCCGAAGACAAAAGAACTGGAGCGTCGCTTGTCTCAATACACACAGACACCTAAGACTGTCTGTCTCAACTCTGCGACAGCCGCTCTTGAGTTGATTTTGCGTGTTTTGGAAGTGGGACCTGGTGATGAAGTCATCGTTCCAGCTATGACTTATACAGCTTCATGTAGTGTCATCACACACGTGGGAGCGACCCCTGTCATGGTGGATATTCAAGCAGATACTTTTGAAATGGACTATGACTTGCTTGAGCAAGCTATTACTGAGAAAACTAAGGTGATTATTCCGGTTGAGCTTGCAGGGATTGTTTGCGACTATGACCGTTTGTTCCAAGTCGTGGAGAAAAAACGTGACCTCTTTACAGCTGCTAGCAAGTGGCAAAAGGCCTTTAACCGTATCGTGATTGTCTCTGATAGTGCCCATGCTTTGGGATCTACTTACAAAGGGCAACCAGCTGGTTCTATCGCTGACTTTACTTCCTTCTCATTCCATGCCGTTAAGAACTTTACAACGGCTGAGGGAGGAAGTGCGACTTGGAAAGCCAATCCAGCGATTGATGACGAAGAGATGTATAAGGAGTTCCAAATTCTTTCCCTTCACGGGCAAACTAAAGACGCTCTTGCCAAAATGCAATTGGGTTCATGGGAGTACGATATCGTTACACCAGCCTACAAGTGCAATATGACGGATATCATGGCTTCGATTGGTTTGGTACAATTGGACCGTTACCCAGCTTTGCTACAACGTCGTAAGGACATCGTGGACCGCTATGATCGTGGTTTTGCGGGTACTCGTATTCACCCACTGGCACACAAGACTGATACTGTCGAATCTTCACGCCACCTCTACATCACCCATGTAGAAGGAGCAAGTTTAGAAGAACGCAACCTCATCATCCAAGAATTGGCCAAAGCAGGAATTGCAAGTAATGTACACTATAAACCGCTTCCTCTCTTGACAGCCTATAAGAATCTTGGTTTTGATATGGCAGATTATCCAAGAGCCTATGCCTTCTTTGAAAACGAAATTACCCTCCCTCTTCACACTAAATTAAGCGATGAAGAAGTTGATTACATCGTTCAGACTTTGGTGAGAATTTCTGAAGAAATCCTCGGATCAGGAAAAAAATCATAAAAAAATCTTGACAAAAAGCGGACAATAGCATATAATATTCTCAACAAATCAGAAAAGTAACTATTTTTGATCTTCAGGGAGCCTGTGGTGATTGTGAACAGGTGGTTGGAAGTAGTGAAAGTGGGCTGATTTTAAAAATGAATTTGAAACAATGAAAATTCGGTGCGCACACCTTACAGTGCAACTTGTTGTTAGACAAGGTAGAGATGTAAAGGGGATAGTCCCTTTATAATTGAGGTGGCACCGCGTTACTAACGCCCTCACACAGAAGTAGATTCTGTGTGTGGGCTTTTTTCTTTCGGTCATTTTGTTTATCTTTTATTAGGGCGTTAAGTCGCTTTGATGAACTTGAGTTCTATCTGCAGCTCCTTGCCTACTACTAAAAGCAAACAAAACGGCCGGATTAATATGGAAAGAGGAAATTTTTATGACAACTAAAGGATATTTTGGACAATTTGGTGGTAGTTTTGTACCGGAGCCAATTCAGGCTTTGTTGGATGAGTTAGAAGTGACTTTTGACAAGTACAAGGATGATCCAGAATTTTTGGCAGAATTTCGCCATTACTTGAAGGATTATTCTGGTCGTGAAACACCGCTTTATTTTGCGGAAAGTTTGACAGATCACTTAGGTGGGGCTAAGATTTATCTCAAGCGCGAAGACCTTAACCACCTTGGTTCTCACAAGCTCAACAACGTTTTAGGTCAAATTCTTCTTGCCAAACGTATGGGCAAAAAGCGAGTGATTGCAGAAACAGGAGCTGGTCAGCACGGTGTTGCGACAGCAGCAGCTGCAGCCAAGTTTGGTATGGCCTGTGATGTCTATATGGGGGCAGAGGATGTGGAGCGTCAACGTCTCAATGTTTTCCGTATGGAGATGATGGGAGCAACTGTTCACGCAGTTGAAACAGGCACTCGTACCCTCAAGGATGCGGTCGATGCAGCCTTTGGAGCATGGATGAATGACCTTGAAGCCTTCTACGTTTTGGGATCTGCTGTGGGGCCTCACCCTTATCCAACTATTGTCCATGAGTTCCAAAAAGTGATTAGTGAAGAATCACGTCGTCAAATCTTGGAAAAAGAAGGACGCTTGCCAGATTACGTCATTGCCTGTGTAGGTGGTGGTTCTAATGCTATCGGTGCTTTTTCACAGTATGTGGCTGATGAAGAAGTCAAATTGGTTGGGGTCGAAGCTGCCGGTCACGGACTTGACACAGACAAGCACGCAGCCACTATGACAAAAGGTAGTGTCGGAATTGTCGACGGTATGAAGACTTATGCAGTCTTTAAGGAAGATGGAGAGCTAGCGCCAGTTTACTCTATCTCAGCTGGTTTGGACTATCCAGGGGTTGGCCCAGAACACGCCTACTTTAAAGATTCAGGCCGCGTAGAATACGTAGCAGCGACAGATGAAGAAGCTGTTCAAGCCTTGCTCCTTCTAAGCAAGACTGAAGGGATTATCCCAGCGATTGAAAGTTCGCACGCAATCGCAGAAGCGGTTAAACGTGCACCGAAACTAAGTAAAGATGAGATCATCATCATCAATGTCTCTGGTCGTGGAGACAAGGACGTAGCTGCGATTGCAGACTACCTAGAAGCTAAAAAATAAAAGATGGAAAAATTACAGTCTTTTCTCTCACAGAGAGCTTGTGGTTGCTGGAAACAAGCAGAGAAAGCTGTAAGGTTGGGTCCATTTGAAACGAGAGAAGAAAACATAATTCTCAAGGGAGTGCCCTTTATCGCACAGCCTGTTACAGGAAGGTTCTGAGACAGGAATGAGAGATAGGGGAAATCCTATAATTGAGGTGGCACCGCGAATTTCGTCCTCACGCAAGTTATTTTGCGTGGGGATTTTTATATATTTATCGTAGATATGGTCATCAGTTTTAAATTATGCTTCATCATTAGATAGATTTCTATAAAATATTTGCTAACGAAGTGAGCATTGACCCGCTATTTCCCGCTATAGTGGTATTCTAGAGAAGCAAAGATGCTTCTCTAGAACGGAATTTTTGAGAGTAAAATAGTTCGGGGAACTATTTTAGCTTGAGCCTAGAAATGAATGAGCGAGGAGCTCGAAAATTAGGTCTTTCATTTTATGGTTTTCTAAAATCATCCACTGGATAATTTTACCTCCCGTCCGCACTATTTAAGGGAAATAGAAAAAAGACCAAAAATTAAAAATAAGAAATTGAAAGGGAAATTGCAATGGAACGAATCATTCATGGAGATGTCTTATCACCAATCTTGGCTTATATGCGCCTAAAGGGGCAACACAAGGTGATCTTAGAGAGTATTCCGAGAGACAAGGAAACCGCTCGTTTTTCTATCCTAGCCTATAATCCGGTTTTTGAGATTAAGTTTGAAAATGGAGTCCTTTATCAAAATGGTCAAGTGATTGATCGGGATCCCTTGGATTTCCTTTATGAAGTGACTCATAAGAGCCAGCACCATTCAGACCTCCCTTTTGGTGGGGGAGCTATTGGCTTTGTCGGTTACGATATGATTTCTCTTTATGAAGAAATTGGCCAAATCCCTGAGGATACCATTGGAACGCCAGACATGCATTTCTTTGTCTATGAGAGCTACATGGTTTTTGACCACAAGAAAGAAAAAATTCATGTCATAGAGGATGCTCTTTATAGCAATCGCAGTCAAGAAGACTTGGAAAAAGCCTTGAACCAAGTGCTTGAGGAATTACGCATTCCTGCTCCAAATGAATTTGAAGATTTGGATCTATCTCCGCTGGACTTCAAACCGCATATCGCTCCTCAGAAGTTTGAGGAAATGGTCGAAACAGCTCGCGACTTGATTCGTAATGGTGACATGTTCCAATGCGTGCTCAGTCAGCGTTTCTCAGCAGAAGTTACTGGAAATCCATTTGACTTTTACAGAAATCTTCGCGTGACCAATCCATCGAATTACCTCTATTTTTACGACTTTGGGGATTATCAAATCATCGGAGCTAGTCCTGAAAGTTTGGTTTCTGTTAAAAATGGCATAGTGACAACCAATCCGATTGCCGGTACGCGACCAAGAGGAGCTACGGATGAAGAGGACAAGGCCTTGGCGACAGATTTACTTTCTGATGAGAAGGAAACAGCAGAACATCGAATGTTGGTAGACTTGGGGCGTAACGATATTGGTCGCATCTCTGAAACAGCCAGTATCCAAGTCACCAAGTATATGGAAGTGGAGCTCTTCCGCTATGTCATGCATTTGACCAGCGTGGTCAAGGGACGTTTGCTTCCAGACCTCACTGCCATGGATGCTTTGAAAGCCACACTTCCAGCTGGAACAGTTTCAGGAGCACCAAAGATTCGAGCCATGAGACGCATCTATGAACTGGAGACGGAAAAACGAGGCGTATACGCAGGGGCAATCGGCTACTTGTCTGCGACGGGTGATATGGATTTGGCCATTGCCATCCGAACCATGATTCTCAAAGATCAAACAGCCTATGTGCAGGCTGGGGCAGGGATTGTCTATGACTCCATTGCCCAAAATGAATACCAAGAAACCATTAACAAGGCTAAATCTATGACTAGAATTGGAGAACTAAGACCATGATTTTATTGATTGACAACTATGATTCTTTTACCTATAACTTGGCTCAATACATTGGGAATTTTGCAGAAGTGCAGGTCCTGAGAAATGATGATCCTAAGCTGTATGAAGAAGCTGAAAAAGCAGATGGTCTGGTCTTTTCTCCCGGTCCAGGTTGGCCAGTGGATGCTGGAAAGATGGAAGACATGATTCGTGATTTTGCAGGTAAGAAGCCGATTTTAGGGATTTGTTTGGGTCACCAAGCTATCGCAGAAGTCTTTGGTGGGAAGCTAGGCTTGGCTCCCAAGGTCATGCATGGGAAACAGAGCCATATCAGCTTTGAAGCGCCATCTCTTCTCTATCAAGGCATTGAGGATGGTCGTCCAGTCATGCGTTATCACAGTATTTTGATAGAAGAAATGCCAGAAGAGTTTGAAGTGACAGCTCGTTCTACTGATGACCAAGCCATTATGGGAATTCAACACAAAAGCCTGCCGATTTATGGCTTCCAGTACCATCCAGAAAGTATTGGAACGCCAGATGGCTTGTCTTCTATTCGGAATTTTATTGAGAAGGTTGTAAAGTGAGGTTGCCTATATGAAAGAGATTATTGAAAAATTAGCAAAATTTGAAAATTTATCAGGTGTGGAAATGACGGATGTAATCGAGCGTATCGTAACTGGGCGTGTAACCGAAGCGCAGATTGCTTCTCTTCTCTTGGCCCTTAAGATGAAGGGGGAAACACCTGAAGAACGCACAGCCATTGCACAAGTCATGAGAGGCCATGCCCAACACATTCCAACTGAAATCCATGATGCAATGGACAACTGTGGTACAGGTGGTGACAAGTCTTTCAGCTTTAACATTTCCACAACTGCAGCCTTTGTCTTGGCTGGTGGCGACATTCATATGGCTAAGCACGGTAACCGTTCGATTTCTTCTAAATCAGGTTCGGCAGATGTCCTTCAAGCATTGGGCATCAATCTTGACCTCAAACCAGCTGAACTAGGTAAGGTTTTCGATAAAACTGGAATCGTCTTTCTCTTTGCTAAAAATATGCACCCAGCTATGAAGTACATCATGCCAGCTCGTTTGGAATTGGGAATTCCAACGATCATGAACTTGACTGGTCCACTGATTCACCCAATGGCCTTGGAAACACAGCTGCTTGGCATTAGTCGTCCAGAACTTCTAGAAAGTACAGCTCAGGTTTTGAAAAATATGGGTCGCAAACGTGCCATCGTGGTTGCTGGACCAGAAGGGCTGGATGAAGCTGGCTTGAACGGAACAACCAAGATTGCTCTTCTTGAAAATGGCGAAATCACCTTGTCAAGTTTCACTCCAGAGGATTTGGGGATGAAACACTACGCTATCGAAGATATCCGTGGAGGGAATGCTCAGGAAAATGCAGAGATTTTGCTTAGCGTTCTTCAAAACGAACCAAGTCCATTCTTGGAAACGACAGTCTTGAATGCTGGTCTTGGTTTCTATGCCAATGGTAAGGTAGCTAGTATCAAGGAAGGAGTTGCCTTGGCCCGTCAAGTGATTGCTAGTGGTAAGGCCCTAGAAAAACTCAGACTGTTACAGGAGTATCAAAAATGAGTCAGGAATTTTTAGCACGAATTTTGGAGCAGAAGGCTCATGAGGTCGAGCAGATGGAGCTGGAGGAAGTCCAGCCCCTACGCCAGACCTATCGCCTAGCTGAATTTTTGAAGAATCACCAAGATCGTTTACAGGTAATCGCTGAAGTCAAGAAGGCTAGCCCTAGTCTGGGAGATATCAATCTCGATGTGGATATTGTGCAACAGGCCCAGACTTATGAAGCGAACGGAGCAGTGATGATTTCGGTTTTGACAGATGAGATTTTCTTTAAAGGGCATTTGGATTATCTACGGGAGATTTCCAGTCAAGTAGAGATTCCGACGCTCAACAAGGACTTTATCATCGATGAAAAACAAATCATCCGCGCTCGCAATGCCGGCGCGACAGTTATCTTGCTCATCGTGGCTGCCTTGTCAGAAGAACGCCTCAAGGAACTGTATGACTACGCGACAGAGCTTGGTCTGGAAGTCTTGGTGGAAACTCACAATCTAGCTGAACTAGAGGTAGCCCACAGACTGGGTGCTGAGATTATTGGGGTTAATAACCGCAACTTGACCACCTTTGAAGTCGACTTGCAGACCAGTGTAGACTTGGCCCAGTACTTTAAGGAAGGTCGCTATTACATTTCTGAATCTGCTATTTTCACAGGGCAGGATGCAAAACGAGTAGCACCATACTTTAACGGAATTTTGGTGGGAACAGCTCTCATGCAGGCAGAAGATGTAGCCCAGAGAATCAAGGAGTTGCAGATTGACAAAGGTTAAGATTTGTGGACTATCGACCAAAGAAGCGGTAGAGACAGCCGTATCAGCAGGGGCAGACTACATCGGTTTTGTCTTCGCACCCAGTAAAAGACAGGTGACCTTGGAAGAGGCTACAGAGCTGGCAAAGCTCATTCCTGTGAACGTTAAGAAGGTTGGCGTATTTGTTTCACCAAGTCGGGCAGAACTGCTAGAAGCGATTGACAAAGTTTGCTTGGACTTGGTTCAAGTTCATGGTCAGGTAGCAGATGATTTGTTTGAGGATTTGCCTTGCGCTAGCATTCAGGCGGTGCAGGTGGATGGAAATGGTCATGTCCCCAATTCTCAGGCAGACTATTTACTCTTTGATGCTCCTGTAGCAGGGAGTGGACAGACTTTTGACTGGGGTCAACTAGATACGTCTGGACTAGCCCAGCCATTTTTCATCGCAGGTGGGCTTAATGAAGACAATGTAGAAGAAGCAATTCAACACTTTACTCCCTATGCAGTAGATGTATCGAGTGGAGTGGAGACAGATGGACAGAAAGATCAGGAAAAGATTAGAAGATTTATAGAGAGGGTAAAGCATGGCATATCAAGAACCAAATAAAGATGGATTTTACGGAAAATTCGGCGGACGTTTCGTCCCAGAAACATTGATGACAGCAGTTTTGGAGTTGGAAAAAGCTTATCGTGAAAGTCAGGCAGACCCAAGCTTCCAAGAGGAATTGAACCAACTTTTGCGCCAGTACGTAGGACGTGAAACTCCTCTTTACTACGCAAAAAACTTGACCCAGCATATTGGCGGAGCCAAGATTTATCTCAAGCGTGAAGACCTCAACCATACAGGGGCCCACAAGATTAACAATGCCTTGGGACAAGTTCTTCTGGCTAAACGTATGGGCAAAAATAAAATTATCGCTGAAACAGGTGCTGGTCAGCACGGTGTGGCAACTGCAACAGCTGCGGCCCTCTTTAACATGGAATGTACCATTTACATGGGTGAGGAAGATGTCAAACGCCAAGCCCTTAATGTCTTTCGTATGGAGCTTTTGGGAGCTAAGGTTGAGGCCGTGACAGATGGTTCGCGCGTGCTAAAGGATGCGGTCAATGCAGCCCTTCGTTCATGGGTAGCGAATATCGATGATACCCACTATATCCTTGGTTCTGCCTTAGGACCTCATCCATTCCCAGAAATCGTTCGTGACTTCCAAAGTGTCATCGGTCGAGAAGCCAAACAACAGTACCGTGACTTGACAAGTCAAGATTTGCCAGATGCTCTAGTAGCTTGTGTTGGTGGTGGTTCTAATGCCATCGGTCTCTTCCATCCCTTTGTAGAAGATGAGTCTGTTGCCATGTATGGGGCTGAAGCAGCAGGGCTTGGTGTGGACACGGAGCATCACGCAGCGACCTTGACCAAGGGTCGTCCGGGTGTCCTCCACGGTTCTCTCATGGATGTGCTCCAAGATGCTCATGGTCAAATTCTTGAAGCCTTCTCTATCTCAGCAGGTTTGGACTATCCTGGTATCGGTCCAGAACATTCTCACTACCACGATATCAAACGTGCCAGCTATGTTCCTGTGACTGACGAGGAAGCCTTGGAAGGATTCCAACTCTTGTCTCGTGTGGAAGGGATTATTCCAGCCTTGGAATCTAGCCATGCGATTGCCTTCGCGGTGAAATTGGCCAAAGAACTTGGTCCAGACAAGTCAATGATTGTCTGCCTATCCGGTCGTGGGGACAAGGATGTAGTTCAAGTCAAAGACCGCTTGGAAGCAGATGCAGCAAAGAAGGGAGAAGCCCATGCCTAAGACACTAACAGAAAAATTGAATGCTATCAAAGCAGCTGGAAAAGGAATTTTCGTTCCCTATATCATGGCTGGAGACCATGAGAAAGGTTTGGATGGTCTCGCTGAAACAATCCACTTTTTAGAAGATTTGGGTGTTTCAGCTATTGAAGTGGGCATTCCCTTTTCAGACCCTGTTGCAGATGGACCTGTGATCGAAGAAGCAGGCTTGCGTAGTCTAGCTCGCGGGACTTCTACACAAGCTTTGGTTGAAACCTTGAAAACCATTCAGACTGAGGTACCACTGGTCATCATGACCTACTTCAACCCCCTTTTTCAGTACGGTGTGGACAAATTTGTCAAAGATCTGGCAGATACTGCAGTTAAGGGCTTGATTATCCCAGACCTGCCTCATGAGCATGCCAACTTTGTAGAGCCATTTTTGGTAGACACAGATATCGCCTTGATTCCCCTAGTAAGTTTGACAACAGGGATTGAGCGTCAGAAAGAGTTGATCAAGGGAGTAGAAGGCTTCGTCTATGCCGTTGCTATCAATGGGGTGACAGGGAAATCAGGAAATTACCGCGCAGACTTGGACAAGCACTTGGCACAATTGCATCAAGTAGCTGACATCCCAGTCTTGACAGGTTTTGGCGTATCTAGTCAAGCAGATGTCGAACGCTTTAATGCGGTATCAGATGGTGTTATTGTCGGTTCGAAAATTGTAAAAGCTCTCCACCAAGGAGAGCCGATTGAGGACTTTATCAAACAAGCAGTAGCTTACCAAAAATAATCACACAAGTAGCAAGTAAGAGGAAAGGCACAAAAGGAAGTCTTTCCTTTTTCTTTTGTAGGAGAAAGGCTAGAATCCCTGTCGCAGAAGCAAACTGAATCAAGATGAGTAATTCGGTCGCGCTAAAGACGAGAGCACAAGAAGCCAGAAAGAGAAAATCCCCTGCGCCCATGCGAATGTCGATAAAATGAGCCATGATTCCGAGGACAAGGAAGAAAATCATAACCAGATTCCAGCCAGAGCAGGCCATGAGGATTAGGTGGAACGTCAGCCAGACTAGTAAGGGATATTCCTGATGGCGAAAGTCGTAGATGCCCAAGGTTGAGCCAGCAGTGATTAGGATGGCTTGACCCAAGGAAATCCAACCCAAAGACCAAGTCAGAAAGAGGAGTCCTAAGCCGAATTCAAAAAGGGCATACCAGAATGGATAGCGAATCTTGCAGTAGCGACAGCGAAAGCGATTGAAGACCTGCGAGAGAATAGGAATCAAATCTGAGGGACGCAAGCGAGTCTGACAGGAATCACAGTGACTAGCCGGTCGAATAATGGATTGCTCAGGAAAACGGTCAATGACCAAACCCAAGAAGGAAGCGAGAATGCTCCCGACAAGAAAAAAATAAAGATCAATCATACTTATCTATTCGTAAAAAATAGAAGAAGTAGTATAATAAAGAAACATTGATAAGATGGTGAGGTCAAGATGACAATTCGTTTTGAAGAAAATGTGAGCATAGAAAATGCTCAGCTCGTATGCCAATGGTCCAACTCCCTTGGCAAATCCTTTCAAGAACAATGGATGGGAACAATGATTCCTTTTCCCTTAACAATTCAAATCTTGCAAGATTTGAAAGGAATCTTTTCAATCTTTGATGGACAAGAGTTTGTGGGGCTTATCCAGAAAATCAGGCTAGAAGACAGGAATCTTCATATCGGGAGATTTTTTATCAATCCCCAGAAACAGGGGCAGGGCTTAGGTAGCCAGGCTTTAAGGAAATTTGTTAGTTTGGCCTTTGAAAATGAAGACATAGACACTATTTCTCTAAATGTCTACGAGGCAAATCAAACAGCTTACAAGCTTTACCAAAAAGAAGGATTTGAAACCGTTCAAATGGTTGAAGTACCTATACGAAAATACATCATGAAAAAGGGCAGATAACAGTCAGGTGGGGCTAGAGTCCCAAGGATTTTTAAGGAAAAGGAAGTTCTCTTTCAAAGTTAGAAACAAGACTTCTATGATTTCTTAGATAGAGGAGATAAAAATGTCGAGACCTAGAAAAATACGAATCTTGCTCGCTTCTGTACTTGCCTTAGTTGTTGGTATCACTCTTTATTCTCAGTATCAAAGCCACCAAGAACGGTTCCAATTAAAGACCTCCTTTGAAGAAAAGGACACTATAGCCGTCTTAAAACATTTAACGGCGTCAGGAAAATATGCGTCTGACATGCGAAAAGCTGGCTATATTGTTCCTCCCGACGGTGCCATTCGCTTGGATGGAGGAATTGACTCCATAGGGATAAAAGGAGACATCGATTTGAAAATGTCGAATCCTAGAAGGGATGAAGTCTCGGTTTTATTTGAAACAATGGTAAATGAGGAAAAAATAGATGCCTACTATATTTTAGATCATCAATTTACTCTAAAACGTAGTTACTATTCTTATATTAGTAATCAAAATAAAGAAAGTGTGACGATATCTCAAGCCGAAGAAGAACGCTTGTTAAAGATTGTTCAAAAAGAGTTGAAAGCTTTTCTAGATAAGATGTATCAGACTTTATATGGTTGATGGCACTATTGAGAAACTAACACGAGATCTTGTTTAGAATGTCAACGAAGATGAGAAAGGAGGGACAAAATGTTTACAGAATTGCTCTTTATTGTCTTTTTTGTGTTACTTTTACGTTTGTTTAAAATTAGGCGCTCACGAATGATTATAGGAGTCTTGTATAGTTTGCTGCTAGTCTGGTTTGTCTTTTCAGTTTTGAACTATGGCAAATACACTCTTCAACCAGGTCAATCCGTCAACTTAAGAGTAAATCCCAGAACACAAGATTTGGATTACTATTCAATCTTCATCTTGAAGAAAAACGATTCAAGTAAAATTAAATTAACTGGCTCTAGTGTTTGGAGTGAGAGAAATGGTGATGTTTACTATGAAGTAGAGGGACAAAAAATTATAAAAAGCCATGGTTTGGATGAGGAGGATGAAGAACTTCCAAACACCCAACCAGATATTTATTTAGTAAAAGATGGAGTTGTTGTGAGTTACCAAGGTGAAAAAGTCTTTGATGCCACCAATAACAAGCCCTACACGATAACCATTACCAACGTAGACAACCAACCAGCCCAATTTGAAGCTCAGGTGGTGGATAAATAAGCCAGTCTAGTAGTGTGCAACCTTTTCAATTTTGTTTCAATTCAATAAAAAACATATTATTTTAAGTAAGCAAACAAGCCCTGAAAACAGAGCTTTTCCTGTTAAGAATTTCTTTTAACGAAAATTGGGAAGCGTGTTTAGAATCCGATCTACAAAAAAAGAGGACATTTACGGTCCTCTTTTTGACTACTATAGATGAAAAGGTCAGCTAACTTTGAGCCTTATTTTTCGTCTTTGTGAAGCATGTTTTTAACACCTTCAATAGCGCCTTCGACAGCATCTTTAGCATCTTCAGCAACTTCTTTTACTTTAGAAACAACTTTTTCAGCTGTTCCTTCTTTTTCCATTTTTTCATCGCCGATCATTTTGCCGACACCTTCTTTAATGGAACCTTTTGCTTGGTTTAATTTTTCTTCTGTTGACATGATTCTGCCTCCTTTAAATTAATTGATTTTGACAAGATGAATTAGTGTACGCGAGCATTTTCCTTTGTTTCGCCCTTAACGGCTTCAACACCTTCGCCTACTTTTTCTTGAACAGCAGCAACACCTGAACCGATACCAGATTTCACTTTTTCAAATTGTTCTGAAGCAAATTCTCCTGTTGAAGAAGCCACGTCAGTTACTCGGTCTTGAAGGCTAACTGAATCTGCTTCATGCTGTTCCTTCGTTTTGATATCAACAACATTCACATTGACTTCAACAACTTCTAGATCAGTCATTTTTGTAACTTGTGATACGACAACATCTTTGATTTCTTTGTATAAAGCAGGGACATTCTTTTGGTACTCAACAACAATGTTCAAGTCAACTGCAACTTGCTCTTTCCCAACTTCAACATTGACACCATGAGTGACATTATCTGTATTGATGATTTTTTCTGTTAGATTAGAGAAGAATCCTCCATCCACATCCAAAAGTCCAGGTACTTTTTCAAGTGAAAGACCAATGATTTTTTGGATTACTTTGTTTTCATAAGTGAGTTCCCCTTTAACATCTTGAGAAACAACAGCAACATCTTTTTTTTCTACATTTTTATCTACGTTTGACATACGAGACTCCTTTATTTATTTAAATATTTTTCCTTAACATAGTATCCTGCAAATGCTCCTAAGGCTCCACAAATTAGTACAAATAGTGTTTTGAAAAAGCCAAAGGATAAGATAAAGCAAGCGAGAATGACACCTACTAAACCTGCAATAATTGGATACTGATATTTTTTAAACCATTCCATTTTTACTTCCTTACTTTACACGACTAACAGTCTTTTTGGTCGTTTTTCGAGGTTCAACTTCTTTAACTTTAACTTCAAGTTTTACCTCACGTTCAATACCAAAGAACTGCTTTAATCCATGAGTTATTTCATTCTGAATGACTAGACATCGATTTGAGATGTTGTCTGAAGGAAGAATTTTCCCTTCTACAGTAACGAAACATTTATTTTTGCGGCTATTAACATGGACCGTTGGTTCTTTCATCAACTGATGATCAATGACCAAACATCGAACAAAGCCTTCGATAGCTGAATTTTTTAGTTTTAATGTATCTTCTTGAGTTTCTAATTGAATCTCTAGATATTGTTTAGGATAAAAGAGTATCACTAACATTGAAATTAAAACTAAAACAGATAGGACAAGTGTCCCCCAAAAGACATATCTAGCAATCAGGAATTCAGCGTAGAGTTCTCTCCAACTGAATAAGTGGATTCCTAAATCACTGACCTGATGATAATCTATGAGAATAGGAAGGAAAATAGCCAAGATTAAGATACAGAAAATAAGTAACAATATTTTCTTTGATTTTGACATATTAAATCCTTTCAATTGAAAAGCTTTAAACCATAATTTTACCCGTCTACATTATTCAAAATTATGGCTTATCACTTTTAATTTCTTATTAGGTAATGCTTATTTTTTACCAAATAGAAATGAAACGACTGCAACAACAATCACAGCACCTACGATTGACGGAATAATAGCCATTCCAGCCAATGAAGGTCCCCAGCTTCCTAGAAGTGATTGCCCTACAGACGAACCGATAAGACCTGCAAAGATATTTGCAATCAATCCCATTGAACCACCTTTTTTAGTGATTGCACCTGCGATGAGACCAATAAGACCTCCTACAATAATGGACCACAACATAGTGTATCCTCCTTTTCTATTTCTAAATCAAAGAATCAATTTCAGAAAATCAATTCCTTTGATTAAATTAATTATATAATATTTAAATATGGAAAGATAATAATTTGTCTTAAATTACGTATTATAAAAACACACCAAAGGTACAAATAAATAAGAAAAGATTGATGCTACTGGGTTTCTAAGGGATTAGACTAGTCTTTTGATGACAAGCAAAAGTCGTTGTAAGAGGATAAATGCACTCTATATGGTATAATTGCATGAAGATTGATAGGCAATCGTTTAGTTTATTATAAAGAGAGAAAAGCTATTCATGAGAGATTTATTATCTAAAAAAAGTCATAGGCAATTAGAATTATTAGAATTATTATTTGAATATAAACGATGGTTTCATCGTTCTGAACTAGCAGAGTTACTAAATTGTACAGAACGTGCAGTCAAAGATGATCTATCCCATGTTAAATCTGCTTTTCCTGACTTGATTTTTCATTCTTCTACTAATGGTATACGCATTATTAATACCGATGATAGTGATATTGAAATGGTTTACCATCATTTCTTTAAACATTCAACTCATTTTTTGATTTTAGAATTCATCTTCTTTAATGAAGGTTGTCAAGCTGAGAGTATTTGTAAAGAATTTTATATCAGTTCTTCCTCTCTTTACCGTATCATCAGTCATATTAATAAAATTATTAAGAAACAATATCGTTTTGAAATCAACCTTAATCCAGTTCGAATCACAGGAAATGAGATTGATATCCGTTACTTTTTTGCTCAGTATTTTTCAGAGAAATATTATTTCCTTGAATGGCCTTTTGAAGATTTTTCAGTAGAACCTTTGTGTAAGCTGTTAGCACTGGTCTATAAAGAAACAGCATTTCCTGTCAATTTCGCAACTCAAAGAATGCTAAAGTTGCTCCTAGTTACGAACCTATATAGAATAAAGTTTGGTCATTTTATGGAAATAGAGAAAGATTCTTTTAACGACCAAAGTTTGAATGCTTTGATGCAGGCAGAAGGAATAGAAGGTGTTGCACAGAGTTTTGAATCAGAATACAATCTCTCTTTAGATGAAGAAGTTGTTTGCCAATTATTTGTGTCTTACTTTCAAAAAATGTTTTTCATAGATGAAAGTCTCTTTATAAAATGCGTAAAAAATGATAGCTATGTTGAAAAATCTTACCATCTATTGAGTGATTTTATTGATCAGATTTCAGTCAAGTATCAGATTGAGATTGAGAATAAGGATAATCTGATTTGGCATCTGCATAATACCGCACATCTGTATCGTCAAGAGTTGTCCACTGAGTTTATTTTATTTGATCAAAAAGGGAATACAATCAGGAATTTTCAAAATATTTTTCCTAAATTTGTTTCAGATGTAAAAAAAGAGCTTTCTCATTATTTAGAGACTCTTGAGGTTTGTTCTAGTTCAATGATGGTAAATCATATATCTTATACCTTCATCACTCATACCAAACATTTGGTGCTTAATTTACTACAAAATCAGCCAAAGCTGAAGGTTCTGGTTATGAGCAATTTTGATCAGTATCATGCCAAATCCGTTGCAGAGACACTTTCTTATTATTGCAGCAACAATTTTGAACTTGAAGTTTGGACTGAATTAGAATTATCAAAGGAATCTTTAGAAGAATCGCCTTATGATATCATCATTTCTAATTTTATTATTCCTCCGATTGAAAATAAGAGACTCATCTATTCCAATAATATAAACACGGTCTCACTCATATCTTTGTTAAATGCCATGATGTTTATTCGATTAGATTAGTGAGTGAAAGAAGACTCCATCCATCTCTAGGGTAGATTTCCTATAGATAGGTGGAGTCTTTTTGAATATTAAAAAAGCTTCATATGATTTATCATCAGAATTGAAAAATACTCATTAAATAGAATCATATGAAACAGTTCATTTTTATCATTAGCAGAGTTACTAGTTCCATTCATTTGTATGCTAGTCAATGACGAAGAGGTCCTCATTACTTGTAACCTCGGTGACATAGTATGCTAGGCATGACAAACCTTGCTGACGTTTGGTTAGCCCTTTTTCGGAACACTTATTCACTGCCAAGTGACGAATTGATTTTTTGTAGTAAGATATGACATTGTGTTTTCCTTTTTATTTCTTAAAGCTGAGGACTGTTTTTCCACGTGAGCGACCATTAGCGACCTTGTCTAAGGCGCTATTCACTTCTTCAAATGGATAAACTGTATCGATAGAGGGTTTGATTTCTAATTTACTAAAGAGGTCAGCTACCTCTTGTAATTGAGCGCCATTGCTTTCTACAAAGATAAAATGGTAGCGGACACCATATTTTTCCGCCATCTTATCGAATTTGCGACCTGCTAAGCCAAGAATAATCTGTTTCCATTTTGGTAGATTCATGCGTTTGGCAAAGGCACCGTTTGGCAAGGCACGAAGTGAAACAAGATGACCACCTTTTTTCATGATAGACATTTGTTTTTCAGTTTCAGCTCCACCGAGAGTATCGAGGACATAATCCACCTGACTAATAGTTTTTGTATAATCCTCTGTTTTGTAATCGATAAATCTATCTGCTCCTAGTTTCAACACACGCTCAGCACTATCTCCAGAACCGTTGGTGATGACTTTCAAACCTTTGGCCTTGGCAATCGGAATGGCCATTCCACCGACACCTCCAGTACCACCAGAAATAAAGATCGTTTTCCCAGCTTGAGTGCCCATGAGGTCAAGAGCCTGCATGATAGTCAAGGCAGTAAGAGGAACAGCAGCGGCTTCCTCGTCTGATAGATAGTCTGGAACCTTGGCTAAGGCTTGGCTATCGACAGCTACGTATTCTGCAAAGGCGCCGATATGATCAAGTGGCAGACGGCCAAAGACACGGTCTCCTATCTGAAAGTTGTCAACTTGCTTGCCAATGCTTTCAACGATCCCACCGACCTCGTTACCTGCAGTTTGAGGAAGTTTGTAAGGAACAATCATCTTGACCTCACCACGAGAGATCATGTTATCGAGAGGATTAACACCGGCTGCGGTGACTTTCACCAAGACTTGTTTGTCTGTAATACTTGGTTTAGCGATTTCTGTGATGTTCAGTGTGATATTGTTTTTGTTATAAGTAGTGTGTTGCGCGGCTTTCATTGTCTTCTCTTTTCTTTTTAATATGATTTTATATACCTGTATCTGATACAAGTATATGTTTTTTCCAGTAAAAACTGATTTGTTATCAAATCAGTTTCGGACTTGTTTAGCTTGTTTATATAGATTGTCAATGACATCTTCTAAAGTTTGATTTGCTAATTCCTTCTCTAGTTGAGATTCGGCACTAGCAAAAAGCGGTGAAACTGCTCCTTGGATATGTTTTCCAACGGGACAATCGGGATTACTATTTTGATGAACAGGGAATAAACTAATGTGATTGATTTCTTGAGTAGCATAGTAGATCTCTAGTAAAGTCATTTTCTTTGGAGACTTACTGAGTTGATAACCTGTTTTTCCTTGCTGGGAATGAATCAAATCTGCATTTTTCAATAAGGCAATCACTTTTCGAATGTAACTAGCGTTAGTCCCAACACTAATAGCTAGTGCTTGAGAACTTAAGGTTTCCTTGCTTTCACTAATCATTGTTAAGATATGCAAAGCAACTGAGAATTTTGTATCCATATGAATCCCTCTCTTAATAAACTTGTATCAGATACAAGAACAAGTATAACATAAATTAAAAGAAAAGCAAGTCTTTTGTTTTAAATTTTAAAAAATTTTGAGTGCAATCAGATTAGAGCTGTCTGGGAAGGGTGTTCATAAAATTATACCGTTGATATCCATTAGTTGACCAAAAGTAGAACAGATACACAAAAAAGCCTTGTAAATCAAGGCTTTTTCCTGTTGATTTAGATGCCCCCTACAGGGATTTGGAAAGGACTTTCATATTGAGAGCAATTAAAAATATTGAAATATAAGTGATTTTAGGTATTTTCAATGTCATGATTTAAAAATGGGACAAAAGTGGGGCAAAAACCATACAGATTCTAAACTGTATGGTTCTTTTTTTATCTAACCAAGAAAGGTTAAAACTTATTAAAACACATGCAATCAACTGTTGAAAACTTTTTAGTCCGTGTAATATAAAAACAAGTAAAAAGTTGAACTATAGGGAATATTGTGTCATAATAAGTAATAGATGAATAATTAATAGATTGGAAATAATGCTTTCTTACCTTAACAAGTTGAATTGGTTATACATTTTTTCGTCTCAATTGTACTTATCTCTCAAGTTTAGTTAATTTTTATTAGCTTTGTTTTCGAATCAATAAAACAATTTTTAGAAGTGCATAAGACAAGATGGTGACATTACTACAGTCATTTCTAGTCACCATATGTTGCTGGCACAGGCTGTTTGTAGTGTTGGCTATTTACTAGTCAGTTTAATCGGAGTGTTTAATTTTTATTGTTGAAAGGTTTTTATATGGAAAAAATTCTATCTTTAGGTCTGACAGGTAGGAAATTACTTGCTCAGGGTTTCTTATTTGTTCTGCTAGGTCTTATCTTGATGGTTACGGGGACTTGGTTGCCAGTAACGGTTATTCGACTGGTTCTGTTTTTAGCTTGGATAGCAACGGTCTTAGATTTAGTATTACGTATTTTCAAAAAAAGTCAGTCAACGGACACCTTGGGAGTTGCACTGGTTAAATTGTTAGTGCTGGGATATTTGCTTGGCTCCAATTTTGCGACGGATGTGCCGATTTATATTTTGGCTCTTGTGATTGGAGTTTATCAGATTTTTCATGCTACTATCAACCTTGTCACCTATGTTCTCTACCGCAAAAACAAAATTCGACCTCGTTTTCGTCTCTTACTAGATGGACTCGTACTAGTTTTTCTTGGTGGGACTAGTCTTTTGTCCTCTACGGGAAATTCTGTCTTTCAACTCTTTGTATTAGGGGCTTATTTTTTCCTTTATGGTGTGTCCAATATCCGTGACGGTTTCTTGTTTGAGGAGGAAATTGGGAAAAACCATCTCAAACGTCGCATTAGAATTAGCTTACCTATTGTCCTAGCCGCTCTCATCCCTGCAAGAACTTTAGCAAAAATTAACAAATTTATGCTGGAAAATGCTGATGAGGAAGAAGATATCCATCTTGGAATGGTGAAGTCTGGTAAGACAGCGGAGCTTGAAATTTTTGTTCATACAGCTGAGACCTCTCTGTTTTCGGCAATTGGTCATGTGGATATCTGCTATCAAGGCCGTGTTATTTCTTATGGCAACTATGATCCGTCTTCTGAGACCTTATTTGGCATGGTAGGAGATGGTGTCTTATATTTCTGTGATCGTGACAAGTACATTGACCTATGTAAACGTGAGAGTCAAAAAACGCTTTTTGGTTATGGGATATATTTGACGCCTGAAATGGAAAAAGCAGTTCAGAAAAAGTTGGCTGAATTGAAACAACTGACAATTCCATGGGAGCCAAGTGCAGATAAAATCATGACAGGTGATGGTAAGGAAGACTACACCTACGCTTATAAAATCAGACACGAGACAGATGGGGAACTTTATAAATTTATCAAATCTAAGTTTAAATCCTACTTTGTCTTATCTACAAACTGTGTGCTCTTGGCTGATACCATAGTCGGTCAGGCTGGCACCGATATCCTCTCACCCAAAGGATTTATCGCTCCAGGAACTTACCAAGCCTACCTTGATCGAGAGTTTGAAAAACCAAATAGTATAGTCGTATCTAAACATGTTTATTAAGGAGAATTTATGAACTTAGTTAAAAAATATACTCCGTTAATCCTTTTTATAGGGCTGGTTGCTCTTGTAATTCTGAATGCATCGAGCTTTATATCAGGAGCAATCTCTCTCTTTGATGTAATATCAACCTTGATTTATGGTGCTGTTATTGCTTTTGTGCTTAATGTTCCTATGAAAAAAATTGAACAGTATTTAGTTAAATTGAAGGTAAAGGCAGAGTTGCGTCGTCCGATTGCCATGGTACTTGTTTTCCTAGCTCTTATCTTAATCGTGATTGCTCTTTTGGTTTTGGTGCTGCCAACCCTAGCTCAGACTATTAGTCAGCTGGGAACAGTCCTTTCAACAGTCCTGACTCAACTTAGGAAATTGCTAGACAGCTCGGAATTTGTAACCAAAGACATGCTGTCAACTATCGTATCAGGAATTCAGGGACAGTCTAGCTCTATTAGTCAAGCTTTGATAACCTTCTTATCCGGTCTGACTAGTAATATAGGAAATATTTTTTCAAGTTTGATGAATGCCTTTTTGATTATAGTCTTCACCTTTTTATTTTTATCCAGTAAGGAACATCTGGCAGCGATGACGAGTCGACTTCTAAAAGTTATATTTCCAGAGAAAGTGGTGACAAAGTTAACTTGCATTGGACAAGTAGCACTAGAGACTTATGACCAATTTTTGATGAGTCAGCTGATTGAAGCAGTCATCATAGGAGTTATGATAGCGGTTGGTTACAGCGTGTTTGGGATACCCTATGGAGTAATGACAGGTATCTTTGCAGGAGTGCTATCGTTCATTCCTTATGTAGGGCCTATGATTGCTTGTGTTGTGGGAGCGATTTTTATCTTCACAGTGAGTCCTACTCAAGCCTTACTTTCTCTTCTTCTATATCAAATCATACAACTGATTGAGGGAAATCTTATCTATCCCAAAGTTGTGGGTCAATCTATTGGCTTACCAGCCCTTTTCACGCTTGCGGCTGCTAGTATCGGAGGGAATCTTTTCGGACTACTTGGAATGATATTCTTTACCCCCGTATTTGCTGTTATCTATCGACTGGTTAAAGAATTTGTCGTTGCAAAGGAAAATCAGGTAGATTAAGAAAAACTAAATTTAATAAGATATACTGAGAAGAGAGTGAGAGATTCTCTTCTCTTTTATTTTTAAATACTTTTCTACAAAAAGCTATTAGACGTTAAAAAAAGCCTTGGTTTCAAGGCTTATTTCTGTTGATTTAGATGTGCCCCCTGCAGGGCTCGAACCTGCGACCCATAGATTAAGAGTCTACTGCTCTACCAACTGATCTAAGAAGGCAAATAAAAAGCTGAGAATGTAACTTCCCAGCTTTTTTAATATGCCCAAAATGGCAGCTAGATTATTTACGAAAGGCATCAAGGATATAGGTGAAACCAACAATTAAAAATGCAAAGGCAACGACATAAACGACAAAGACACTTGTAGCTACTGGATTGAACAAAATCACTAGACCTAGTAAAAATGCAAGCAACGCTATCCACATGATATGGTTGCCAATAATAGGGAAAATCAATCCCAGACGATTGCCTTTAAAGAAAGCTATAATGGCTTCTACAATTAACCAAATTCCTAAAATAGTTGGAATGACAACTGGCAGCGTCACAAAGCCATAGGCAACGAGGTAAAGAGCTAAGAGAAGATTAACAATCCCTTGGAAAAGATGAGCTGGTGAGCGAAGCTCTTTTGGTACAGAGAAATAGCCTAAAATAGCTGCTATAGAAGAAACCAGTAAACCAAATGCAATCCACCAGCTGTAAGCAACAAGATTAGCTACTGGGTTTGTAAATAGGAAAAGTCCTAAAAGGACAAAAACAACTCCTGCAAGGAATAGCAGTAAACGATTAGAAAATTTCATTTCAATACCCCCTATATAGTATAGTATAGTTTGATAATAAAAATATTATACACCTTTTTAGAGGAAATGTCAATAAACAAAATGGAAAATTTGGAAGTTTCAGTCTGATTTATGAAAAGAAAATCAGTTTTTATTATTTTGAAAATAAAAAGAGAAGATAAAATTTGTCTTCTCTACATGAAAATATTGTATGGAATCAAAGCAAAAGTAACTGGCTTTACACTATTTGTTAAGATGTAATTTGATTCAAAAAGAAAAGATAGATTTAAAATGTGGGACAAATGATGGGGTAAATCAGTTATAGACAAGCAAAAAAAGCCTTGATTTACAAGGCTTTTTCCTGTTGTATTTAGATGCCCCCTACAGGGATCGAACCTGTGACCCACGGATTAAGAGTCCGCTGCTCTGCCAGCTGAGCTAAGGAGGCAAAGAAAAAAGCTGTATTGGTGCCGAAACTTCACGGTTTGTATTGAACCCGCGCAATTAAGCAGGTGGGCAACTCGCTCTAACTGAAGCTGTTTCCGTGTGAGACGGCCTACATGCTGTTAGAAGACTTTTGTTTCCCTAATAATACAAAAAATAGTCGGTCAACACTTAAGTGTGAAGTCGTACACCACAGCGTTTCTATGTTTATATAATACCACTTTTTCAAAAAAAATCAAGAGGAAAGTGCAATTTTTTGAAAAGGATTTCAGATTTTTCGCAAACGGTCGATAGCTTCCTTTCTTTGAGCCAAAGCCCGTTCATATTTACCAGTATCTTCTGCTTGGAAATAGTGATGATTACGAATTTTTTCTGGCAGATAGTCTTGCTTGACCCAATTTCCAGGATAGTTGTGTGGATAGAGATAGTCTTGGGCATTCCCCAGTTCCTTGCTACCACTGTAGTGCCCATCACGCAGGTGCCGCGGAATAGGCAAATGCCCTGATGTTTTGAGGTCGGCAAGTGCCTTGTCCATAGCTACATAGGCTGAGTTGGATTTTGGAGAAAGGGCTAAATCAATCACGATATTGGCAATGAGAATGCGGGCTTCTGGGAATCCAATCCTTTGTGCAGCATCCAGAGCAGTCACGGTGTGAATCTGGGCTTCAGGATTGGCTAAGCCGATATCTTCATAAGCGATAACAGTCAAGCGACGAGCGAGACTTGGCAAATCACCAGCCTCAATCAAGCGGGCTGCGTAGTGGAGACTGGCATCGACATCCGAGCCGCGGATGGATTTTTGCAGGGCAGAAAGGACATCATAGTGCCCATCCCCGTCCTTGTCCATGGTAATGTAACTCCTCTGCAAGCTATTTTCCATGATATCAAGAGTGATATGGCGGGTGCCCTTGTCATTTTCGGGAGTAGAGAGAACAGCCAAATCTAGTGAATTAAAGGCAGAACGGAGGTCTCCATTGGTAGAGGATGCGATGAAATCTAGCGCATCCTCATCTAGCTCAACTGGGAAATCAAAGCCACGTTCAGGGTTACTTAGAGCTATCTGAATCGCTTCTTTGACATCTTGGTTGGACAAGGGTTCTAACTCAAAAATCTGAACACGGCTACGAATGGCAGGAGTGACAGAAAAGAAGGGATTTTCAGTTGTAGCTCCAATCATGATGACCAGACCACTTTCCAAGAGTGGCAGAAGAAAGTCTTGCTTGGTCTTGTCTAGACGATGAATCTCGTCTAGCAGCAGAACTAGTCCTCCAGAGAATTTAGCCTCTTCAGCGATTTCTTGGAGTCGCTTTTTACTATCAACAGTCGCATTGAAGGTCCGAAAGGCATACTTGGTGGTCCCAGCGATGGCAGAGGCAATACTGGTCTTGCCAATACCTGGAGGTCCGTAGAGAATCATGGAGGACAGACGATTGGCTTCCACCATACGACGGATAATTTTTCCAGGTCCGACCAGATGCTCCTGACCGATGACCTGGTCGATGGTTTTTGGGCGCATGCGAAGCGCGAGATTGTCTGGCATAGCAGTCCTTTCTAACATGGATTTTCTGATGTATATGTGGTAAGATGGTAGTATCTATTTTAGCATATTTCCGAGCAATCGGGGCGATTAAAGAGTCGCATAGAAAGAGGACAAAATGGCAACATACGGATTTTTAGATGTTTTAGAGGAAGAGTTGGACAAGAACTTTCCTTTTGATTATGAAATTAGCTGGGACAAGCGCAATCACGCGGTAGAAGTGAGTTTTTTACTAGAAGCGCAAAACGCTGCTGGTGTGGAGATGGTGGATGAGGACGGAGAAGTTTCGTCAGACGATATCCTCTTTGAAGAAGCAGTCCTTTTCTACAATCCTGCAAAGTCAACGGTTAACGCAGAAGACTATTTAACAGTCATCCCTTATCTGCCTAAAAAAGGATTTTCTCGTGAGTTTTTAGCTTATTTTGCCCTTTTCCTTAAAGATACTGCCGAGGTTGGGCTGGATGCCCTCATGGACTTTTTGGAAGACCCAGAAGCAGAAGAGTTCGTCATGGAATGGAACCAAGAAGTCTTTGAAGAAGGAAAAGTAGGCTTGGAAGAGGGAGAATTTTACCCTTATCCGAGATATTAGAAAAGATTCTAAGTGGACATTTTTAAATAATGAGTTCAAGGAGAAAGGGGAGACTATGCTAGAAAGAGTCAAACAGTTTTTCAGGAGAAAGCCAGATAAATCTGAGCAGTCAGTTTGCATCCTTCCCCGTAATCGCTTTGCGGATCTAGATTTCGAGCAAGTATTGAAGTCTGGAACTCGTCGCCTTGTCGATGAGGAGGGGCGCTATGCAGAAGATGGTACAGTCACAGAACTTGAATTTCCTGAAGACTTTTCGGAATTTGAATTTCTAGTTGGTTTTAAGACGGAAGAGGAAGACCAGTTTCAGCAACTATTAGCTCGTTTAAATAGTATTGACAATGCTATTCAGTCCTATTGGAAAGCGAGATGCAGCAGCCTATTCCCCAGTATGCCAAGGATCTAGGCTATACTCAGAAGAAGTGGGAGAAAACCTTTTACTTTCATCCTTGGATATTAAGTTTTGAGGAAAGTCCGCCTAATCTTCGCTATGTTGCAGATTATGTAAATGATGAGTTTACGGTTTATTTTGCTAAAAAACATGGTAGATGGCGGGCGTACTGGGATGCAGAGTGTCAAAATGTAATTGAAGAAAGCTAGCTAGGGGTTTTCTATAGAGTAGGAGTTATGATAAGAAAAGGTCATCATCATGGAATTATTGGATAAACACTTGGATTTTACGGGTTGTAAAATTGCCCTCTTTTGTGGAGATAAGCTACTGACCATCTTGCGTGATGACAAGGAAAATATCCCTTGGCCCAATATGTGGGAGTTGCCAGGTGGCGGACGAGAAGGTGATGAAAGTCCTTTTGAGTGCGCGGAGCGTGAAGTTTATGAAGAACTAGGAATTCATCTGACTGAAGATTGCCTGCTTTGGAGTAAGGTGTACCCAAGTATGCTTTTTGAGGGGAAGGAATCCGTCTTTCTAGTGGGAAAGTTGACTCAGGAACAGTTTGACAGTATCGTCTTTGGTAACGAAGGGCAGGGCTACAAATTGATGCCTATTGACGAGTTTCTTGACTCAGATAAGGCTGTACCCCAGTTGCAGGATAGGGTGAGGGATTATTTGGAGAGAGACTATGATTAAACTTGTCCGAGCAGGAGCAGAAGATTTAGAAACCGTAATTGCAATTCAAAGGGCTAGCTTTAAGGCTGTCTATGAGAAATATCAAGATGAGTATGATCCCTATCTAGAGGATCGTGAACGAATCAAGTGGAAATTGGTTGAGCGTCCTAATAGCTATTACTACTTTGTGAAAGAAAAGGACGAAAATATCGGATTTTTACGAGTTCAGACCAATGAGGAATTGACGGAGGCTTGGTTGGGAACGGCAGCGATTTTGCCCCAGTATCAAGGAAAAGGTTATGGTTCTGAGGGATTGAGATTACTGGAAAAGGAATTTCCAACGATTAAACAGTGGGATTTGTGTACGGTATTACAGGATGCGGGCATGGTCGCCTTTTATGAGAAAAATGGCTACCGTCAAACCCATATCGAGCCTGAAAAAGAAGGTATGGATATGGTTTACATGAATAAAATGATTGATAAATAGAAAGGATGGTTCGGTTACATTTCTAAACTGAACCCGCCCTAAACACTGTGCCAAAAAGATAAACGTCTCATAGACACAAGCGTCTTCAGAGACTTTCCTATTTTGGCTTTGTGTTTTACGGGCTTGGTATCTTAATGATGGAAACATGGCAAGAGTTAAAAGTAACAGTTAAGCGTGAGGGAGAGGAATTGGTTTCCAATCTCTTAATTGAGTTAGGTGCCCAAGGTGTTGCGATTGAAGACAGCATGGATTATGTGGGAAATGTGGATCGTTTTGGCGAAATTTTCCCAGAGGTTGAGCAACAAGAAGAAATCGTAGTGACCGCCTACTATCCTGATACGGTTGATGTAGCTGTAGTTGAGGTGGACTTGCAGGCTCGCCTAGCAGAATTGACAGATTTTATGGATTTGGGAGATGTCAAGATGGGTACAACAGCCTTAGCTGAGGAAGACTGGGCTGACAACTGGAAGAAATACTATGAGCCAGCTCGCATCACTCATGATTTGACCATCGTGCCATCTTGGACAGACTATGAGGCGACTGCTGGAGAAAAGATTATCAAACTGGATCCAGGCATGGCTTTTGGGACTGGGACGCATCCAACCACCAAGATGAGCCTCTTTGCCTTGGAGCAGGTTCTTCGTGGTGGCGAAACGGTGCTAGATGTGGGGACTGGTTCAGGTGTCCTTTCTATTGCCAGCTCACTTCTTGGCGCTAAGGAAATTTTCGCTTACGACCTGGATGATGTGGCGGTTCGGGTGGCTCAGGAAAATATTGAGCTCAATCCAGGCATGGAAAATATCCATATAGCGGCAGGTGATTTGCTCAAGGGGGTGGAGATTGAAGCAGATGTCATTGTAGCCAATATCTTAGCGGATATTCTCATTCATCTGACAGAGGATGCTTATCGCTTGGTCAAGGATGAAGGCTACCTCATCATGAGTGGCATTATCAAGGACAAGTGGGACATGGTGCGCGAGTCAGCTGAGTCAGCTGGATTTTTCCTTGAAACCCACATGATTCAAGGGGAATGGAATGCCTGTGTCTTTAAGAAGACTAAGGATATTTCAGGTGTGATTGGAGGCTAGCATGCAGCAGTATTTTGTCAAAGGCAGTGCTACATCACCTATCACCATTGAGGACAAGGAAACCAGCAAGCATATGTTTCAGGTCATGCGGCTGAAAGAAGATGATGAGGTGACCTTAGTCTTTGAGGATGGCATCAAGCGCTTGGCGCGCGTGCTGGATGTAGAAGCTCGTCAGTTTGAATTAGTTGAAGAATTAGCTGACAATGTGGAACTGCCAATCCAAGTGACCATCGCATCAGGATTTCCCAAGGGAGACAAGCTTGAGTTTATCACTCAAAAAGTGACGGAACTAGGTGCTAGCCAAATCTGGGCATTTCCAGCAGATTGGTCGGTCGCCAAGTGGGATGGTAAGAAATTGGGCAAAAAGGTTGAAAAACTAGAAAAAATCGCCCTTGGAGCAGCAGAACAAAGCAAGCGGAATCTGGTCCCAAGTATCCAACTTTTTGAGAAAAAAGCAGATTTTCTAGCCCTGTTGGATCAGTTTGACTCTATCGTAGTAGCCTATGAAGAATCCGCAAAAGAAGGAGAAGCCGCTGCGCTCTTACAAGCAGTCACTGGTCTTGAAAAAGGAGCCAAATTGCTCTTTATCTTTGGTCCAGAAGGCGGTCTCTCACCTGCAGAAATTGAGTCTTTTGAAGCTAAAGGAGCCGTCTTGGCAGGACTTGGCCCTCGCATCTTGCGAGCAGAAACAGCCCCACTTTACGCCTTATCAGCCCTTAGTGTTTTAGTAGAATTAGAGAAATAAGAGGAAGAAAATGGAACAAAAACACCGATCAGAATTTCCCGAAAAGGAACTTTGGGACTTAACCGCCCTTTACCAAGACCGTGAGGATTTCTTGCGAGCAATCGAAAAGACTCGCGAAGACATCAACCAATTTAGCTGTGATTACAAGGGTAATCTTCACACTTTTGAGGATTTTGAGAAGGCCTTTGCGGAATTGGAGCAAATCTACATCCAGATGAGCCATATCGGCAATTATGCCTTTATGCCTCAAACGACTGATTATAGTAATGAAGATTTTGCTAATATCGCCCAAGCTGGGATGGAATTTGAAACAGATGCCAGCGTAGCCTTGACCTTCTTTGACGATGCCTTGGTGGCAGCAGATGAGGAAGTATTGGACCGTTTGGGTGAACAGCCCCACTTGACGGCAGCCATTCGTCAGGCTAAAATCAAAAAAGCCCACTATCTAGGGGCTGATGTGGAGAAGGCCTTGACCAATCTGGGTGAAGTCTTCTACAGTCCACAGGACATTTATACTAAGATGCGAGCTGGGGACTTTGAAATGGCTGACTTTGAAGCCAATGGCAAGACCTACAAAAACAGCTTTGTTACCTATGAAAATTTCTACCAAAATCACGAGGACGCTGAGGTTCGTGAGAAATCTTTCCGCTCCTTCTCAGAGGGACTTCGTAAGCACCAAAATACAGCTGCAGCAGCCTATCTAGCTCAGGTAAAGTCTGAAAAACTCTTGGCAGATATGAAGGGCTACGACTCAGTCTTTGATTATCTCCTAGCTGAGCAAGAAGTGGACCGTGCTATGTTTGATCGTCAGATTGACCTCATCATGAAGGACTTTGCGCCAGTTGCCCAGAGATACCTCAAGCATGTTGCCAAGGTCAATGGTCTTGAAAAGATGACCTTTGCAGACTGGAAATTGGACTTGGACAGTGCCCTCAATCCTGAAGTGACTATTGATGACGCCTATGATTTGGTCATGAAGTCAGTAGAACCTTTAGGGCAAGAATATTGTCAGGAAGTTGCGCGCTATCAAGAAGAACGCTGGGTGGACTTTGCTGCCAATAGTGGTAAAGATTCTGGCGGTTATGCGGCGGATCCATATCGCGTGCACCCTTATGTCCTCATGAGCTGGACTGGTCGTTTGAGTGATGTCTATACCTTGATTCATGAAATTGGGCATTCTGGTCAATTCATCTTTTCAGATAATCACCAAAGTTACTTCAATGCCCACATGTCTACTTACTATGTCGAAGCGCCATCAACCTTCAATGAATTGCTTCTCAGTGACTACTTGGAGCACCAATCGGACGACCCACGTCAAAAACGATTTGCCCTTGCCCACCGCTTAACAGATACCTACTTCCATAATTTCATCACCCACCTCTTGGAAGCAGCCTTCCAGCGTAAGGTTTATACATTGATTGAAGAAGGGGAAACCTTTGGAGCAAGCAAGCTCAACAGCATTATGAAGGAAGTTTTGACAGATTTCTGGGGAGATGCTATTGAGATTGATGACGATGCAGCCTTGACTTGGATGCGCCAAGCTCACTACTACATGGGCTTGTATAGCTACACCTACTCTGCTGGACTAGTTATCTCGACTGCGGGTTACCTCCATCTGAAATATTCGGAAACTGGAGCTGAAGACTGGCTCAACCTCCTCAAATCAGGTGGTAGTAAGACACCGCTTGAGTCAGCCATGATTATCGGAGCGGATATCTCAACAGACAAACCACTCCGTGATACGATTCAGTTTCTGTCTGAAACAGTTGACCAGATTATCGCTTACAGTGCCCAGTTGGGAGAGTAAGGGTATCCAGTGTCGGATTTAAGACGGTTTATCGATAAGATGAATACACAAAAATCACCTGTTTGAGGTGATTTTTTTATGCTTTAAAGATTTATTCAAATTTTCCTTTATTGGCCTCGTTTGAAGCCTTCATGCTAATTTGTAAAAGGTTGGCGAGATTTTCATTGTCAAGGCTAGCTTCACCATTATTATCCACTTTTATGGCAAGGTAATGGGTGTTACGATCAAGATAATCCATGCCCTCTAGGTCTACGTAGTTGTCAGCTTTAAAATCAAGCGCCGCTAATTGATAAACAAATCGAATATTTAGAGCCTTAGCATAGTCGGACTGACCAACCTTTTGTTGCTCTTCCACCAGTCCTTGAAAGAAGTCTTGGAAGTTATCATGATAAGTAGCCTTGACTTCGTATTGGTAGGTATCAACAGATGGGGACATAAATTTCAAATAAACCATGTCGCCCTCCACCTTATAGTCCTCAAGAGTATAGGCACCTGCTTTTCCTAATGCATTGGTGTTGACCTTGAAAAACATAGGAGCATAAATTTTGAGAGGATATTTTTCTCCTTTATATTCAAAGACGGTATCATTTGAAAAATTCGGACGGATTTTAGTTAACTCAGGGACTAAATATTCGTTCCAAATCTTATCAAATAACTCTTCTTGATTGCTAGCACCCGCTGATTTCACAACTAGGTCAAAATTTTCTTGATTGACAAAGACAGCATCCACTAATTTGAGGGCTGTTTGAACCTTAGGATCCGAAATTTCCTTTTTCTTTTTTTCAAGATTCTCTGCCGCCTCTTTCGTGCGATCTAAAGTTTTATTAAATTGACTGCCACTGTTGGTTTCAACAAAGGTTCTCTCATAGTTGGTAGGTTCAACTTTGGCATTCCAGTCAAATGAAGCAGCAGGACCAGTTACATCTTTCTTATGGTAGGTAGAAACCTGATTGTTTGAATTATTTGTAGAACTAGTAGATGGCTTTGATGAGCAAGCACCAAGGGCTAAGGCTAGTGTTGTCACACAAGCTAGGCAACAAAGTCTGAACGATTTTTTCATACATTTCTCCTTCAAGTAATGCTTGTTATTCATTGTCTATTATATCATGACCTTTAGGATTACAGTGTTTTAAAATGAATTAGACAGGATTTTAACATCATAGATGAAACAGTCATATCAGCCTTTTATGATATACTATAAGGGAAATATGATTAGTTGTTTTATTAATTATCATAAGTAAGGAGAAGGTTATGAAAAAACGTGCGTTTTTCACAACATTACTTTTAGGAGGATTGATCATGATAGGATTGGCAGGATGTGGAGAAAATAAAAACAGTCGAGAATGGATTGAGAACAAAGTCTCTGAGGTTAGTCGTGTCTATCCAACCGAGAATCTGTTTGATTTGTTTAAGCAATTTCCGAAAGGGTTTAATATTACTCAAACATTTTATAAGGATTCGCTCAGAACAGTAGTTTCCTTAGATGGAGATGAAGAAAGTCAAACCATAAAAGGAAAGATAGAGACTATACAAATTTCTACTGATCCATATAAAGAAGAAGTGGAAGAGCATGTTGATGTAGAATATAAGGATGGTGAATTTATATTTTCTAACAATGAGGTAGCGGAAAAAATTTGGGGTTATAAAGGTTTTCTGTTCCAAAAATTAAGTTTGAATAGAGATGTTTTATCTAAGATGAAGCTTGAAAAGTTTCGATATTTTTCAAATCGCAATGTGTTTGAAATCTATTATATTAGTGATAACTCTACGATAAATAATTTCCTTAAGTCAAATGGAGAACACATGTTATCAATAAGTGGAGCGGAATCTTATAATAATACAAAAGGTTATCGATTGAATGTTAATATTGCTTTTAAGGATACCCCAAATGATGGAATGAGTGAGATAGTTTCAAGTTGGATAGATGATAGAAATAGTGTTTCTAATTAATTTGATAACATTTTAAATATCCTGATTGAACTGATCATAAATAAGGAGAGTATTATGAAAAAACGTATGTTTTTCGCAATGTTAGTTTTAGTAGGGTTGATAATGATAGGAATAACAGGATGTGGAGAAAATAAGAACAGTCGAGAATGGATTGAGAACAAAGTATCTGAGGTTAGTCGTGTCTATCCAACCGAGAATCTGTTTGATTTGTTTAAGCAATTTCCAGAAGGGTTTGAGATTGAGCAGGTTTATTTTAAAAAGAAAAGTGATGGAATTGACGATTTTATCACAGAAATTAAGCTGAAAGGTGATGCAACATCGCATACAATAACAGGTACTCTTGCTAAAAGCCCAGCGAAGGATGATGCACCAAAAAGCGAAGAAGAAGTAGTAAATGTTCAATATGTAGACAACAAATTTATTTTTTCTAATGAAGAAACCGCTAAAAAGATATGGAAGTTTGATGGTTTCTTGTTTCAAAAACTAGGTATAGATAAAGAATTTTTAAGCAAATTATCATTAAAAAACAAACATTTTAACGGAAATAATGGTTCTTTTGATATAGATTATATTATTAAAAACAAAACGATTAACCAATATTTTAATAAACAGCAACAAGCTGAAACAGTGCTAGGGTTTGGTAGTTCTTTGAGATTAGATGACTTTTATTACTATTCTATTACTGTTGATTTTAATGATGGCTATTATTTTAAGGAGAGAGTATCGAATTAGGAGAGAAGTATGAGTAAGAAGGATACAGCGAATAGTGGTATTGCTACTCTAGATACAGCAAATCTGACTTACGAACTTGAATAAGAAGCAAGGAAATATTGCTTTTATGGTATATTATAAGGAAGCTATGGTCAGCTGTTTTATTGAATATTATAAGTAAGGAGAAGATTATGAAAAAACGTATGTTTTTCGCAATGTTACTTTTAGTAGGATTGATGATGATAGGAATAACAGGATGTGGAGAAAATAAGAACAGTCGAGAATGGATTGAAAACAAAGTCTCTGAGGTTAGTCGTGTCTATCCAACAGAGAATCTGTTTGATTTATTTAAGCAATTTCCAGAAGGGTTTGAGATTGAGCAGGTTTATTTTAAAAAGAAAAGTGATGGAATTGACGATTTTATCACAGAAATTAAGCTGAAAGGTGATGCAACATTGCATACAATAACAGGTACTCTTGCTAAAAACCCAGCGAAGGATGATGCACCAGAAAGCGAAGAAGAGGTAGTAAGTGTTCAATATGTAGACAATAAATTTATTTTTTCTGATGAAGAAACTGCTAAAAAAATATGGAAGTTTGACAGATTTTTATTTCAAAAGTTGACTTTAAATAAAACAGAATTGTCTAAGTTAAGATTAAAAGAGAAATCGTATAATAGCGTGACAAATGGTTTTAGTATTTTATATTTTACAGAAAATGAAGTAGTTAATAATTATTTTCATAAAAATGATTCTGAAACATCCGTACTGGAGATTGGAAGTTCTCTACAAAATGAGGGTTATTACTACTACTCAATTTTACTAGATTACAATGATGGCTATTATTTTAGAGAAACGGTATCAAATGTGGAGGTATTTAACGGCCAATAGTGGAATTCCAACTTTAGACGTGGCGAATATGACTTACGAATTTGAATAAGATGCAAGGCAATATTGCTTTTATGATATCCTACAAGAGAATGATGGTGGCTATCTTATTGAATATTATAAAAAAGGAGAAGGTTATGAAAAAACGCATGTTTTTCGAAATGTTACTTTTAGGAGGATTAATCATGATAGGATTGGCAGGATGTGGAGAAAATAAGAACAGTCGAGAATGGATTGAAAACAAAGTCTCTGAGGTTAGTCGTGTCTATCCAACCGAGAACCTGTTTGATTTGTTTAAGCAATTTCCGGAAGGCTTTAAAGTAGAGCAAGTGTATATCAAACGTGGGACTTTTCTTATCGAAATGTCTTTACAGGGGGATAGTAGCAATTATACAATTTCTGGAGTGCTAACCAAGACACGGGCTTCTGATGATATTACTGAAAAGCCAGAAGAAACAATAAGAGTTGATTATATAGATGGGAAATTTATCTTTTCTGATGAGGGGAAAGCGAAAGAATTATGGACTTTTGATGGATTCTTATTTCAAAAGTTAACGATTAATCAGTCTTTTCTATCTTTTTTATCTATGAAATCCAAAAGTTATAATGGTAATAATGGTGCATTTGATATTGATTATTTGGTTCGGAATCAAACTATCAATCAGTATTTTAAAAAAGATGAAAACGAACAGGCAACATTAGGTTTTGGAAGTTCATACCGAAACGACGATTATTTCTATTATTCAGTAACTGTCAACTACGACAATGTTTATTCATTTAGAGAAACCGTGTCAAATTAAAAGGAGATTCAATGGTGGATAAAAAATTTGTTAATAGTGGAATTCCAACTTTAGATGCGTCAGATGCGTCGAATCTAACTTACGAATTTGAATAAGAAGCAAGGAAATATTGCTTTTATGGTATATTATAAGGGAGCTATTGTCAGCTGTTTTATTGAATATTATAAGCAAGGAGAGGATTATGAAAAAACGCATGTTTTTCGAAATGTTACTTTTAGGGGGATTGATCATGATAGGATTGGCAGGATGTGTAGAAAATAAAAACAGTCGAGAATGGATTGAGAACAAAGTCTCTGAGGTTAGTCGTGTCTATCCAACCGAAAATCTCTTTGATTTGTTTAAGCAATTTCCAGAAGGGTTTGAGGTCTATCAAGTTTACAAGAATGATAAAGTTAGCATAAAAATATATTTAACCGGAAATAGTCAGTTTAAGACGATAACTGGTAAATTAATTCGAAAAGATTTGAAGTTAGAAAAAAAGACAGATATTATAGATGTTCATTACATAGAACAGCAATTTATTTTTTCAGATGAAGAAAGAGCAAAGGAAATTTGGGATTTTAAAGGTTTTCTGTTTCAAGAATTAACGATTAATAAAAGAATTTTATCTGAGTTTAAATTAGAAAGTAAGAGTTATAACAGTGTAACTAATGGTTTTGACATATCTTATAGTGTGAATAATCCAATAATAAACAAATTTTTTAAAAAGGATGATCTTGAAAATGGCGTATTAGAATTTGGGAGCTCTTTGCAGAGTAATGATTATTATTACTATTCTGTAAATGTTGATTACAAAGACGGTTATTATTTTAGAGAAACAGTGTCAAATGGAGAATTGAATAATGGTGAGTAGTGAAATTCTAACTTTAGACGTGGCGAATATGACTTACGAATTTGAATAAGATAGTAAGGAATTGTTGCTTTTAAGATATACTATAAGTGAACTATGGTTAGCTATTTTATTGAATATCATAAATAAGGAGAAGGTTATGAAAAAAAGCGCGTTTTTCGCAATATTACTTTTAGGAGGATTGATGATGATAGGATTGGCGGGATGTGGAGAAAATAAAAACAGTCGAGAATGGATTGAAAACAAAGTCTCTGAGGTTAGTCGAGTTTATCCAACTGAAAATCTCTTTGACTTGTTTAAGCAATTTCCGGAAGGGTTTGAGATTAGAAGTATTGATACTTACGATGAGACGAAGGACTATTCTCGTTATCAGAAGATTGAACTCGTAGGAAATGCAGAAACAAAAGAAATAACTGGTAATTTTAAAAGAATAGAAGCTCGAGGTAATCCTTATGAAGAAAAAGTACTTTTAGAAAGTCGTATTGTGTACACTGAAAAAGGATTAGAATTTTTGAATCCAGAAGTTTCTAAAGATGATTTGTTTTATGATGGTTTTTTATTTCAAAAGTTAGAACTAAATAAAGCAGTTCTATCTCGATTTGAACTCAAAAAAACGTACTATAATTGGGAGACTGGTGATGCTTCTATTACATATAAAAATGTAAATAGTAAAATTATTCAGGACTACTTCCATATACAATCAAGTGAGTCGTTAGACCTTTTTATTAGTGCAGACCACTCTGCAACTATTGGCTATGAATACGGTTATCCTGTGGTTTTTGACGGAGAAAATATATCTCATTCAGAACTTATAATAGGAAAAGGTAAGAGTATGGAGAAGATAGATGCCAAATAGTAATGTGCCGACCTTAGATGCTTCTAATTTAACTTATGAATTTGAGAATGTGCGAGTTAATCAGGGAGCAACTGACAATAATGTGCTTCAATATGTAGAAAAGTACTCTAAGAAAAAACTCCCTCCCAACCTCCAATATCTAGATGATTTTCATGACGAATTTACTGGGACGAGTGGTACAGCCTTCCTAGATAAGGATAGTGGAGAGGTGATCATAGCGTATACGGGAACGAATCCTAATGCGGACATAGCGACAGATGTCGCGACAGATGTCGGTGGTATAATCATGGCGTTCGGTTACCATTATGATGAAGCTTTCAAATTTTATGAAAGGATTCGACAGAGATACGGTGATAACATTACTCTAACAGGACATTCTTTAGGAGGGAATATCGCTCAGAGGGTGGCCTTAGAGTATAACGCTCCGCGTACTGTGGTATATAACGCAGCGCCTCTCTACTTAGAAGGCCTTATCGACTCTAAAGATAGAATCATAGATTATCTAACTCCCTGGGATTCGGCGAGGGAGAAAATAATCAATAAAGAAAAGACATTCACAGGTCAAGTGGTAAGAATTCGAACACAGGACGACTTTCTTAACAATATCTCAATGCCTTTTTTGGGTGTCTACTTGGGAGAAGATTATCTGCTTGAAAATTCTGGTGGGCACAATATTGACCCAGATATTACGGGTGATAAAAATCAAATTAACCAAATCAAGGATATTTTGGAAAAACAGAGTCCAGAGAAAATGACTGGACTTGAAAAGAAGAACTATGAGACCCTGAAGAAATTACAAGGTGTCAAAAATGGACTTCTAAAACAGTTGAATACTAAATTTTTATCAGATGGTAGTATAAGTAGCCATGAGATGTTTTTCTTGGATAGTGTCCAAGCAACAGCTGTTGCGACGGCAATGACAGAGAGTGTCAGTAACGGACACAGCGAGATTGAGGCAGTGGCTAAAAAAGCAGTTACAGATGCTGAAACACTCTACGATAAAAGTAAGGAAGTTCCCTGGTTTGTAACAGAGTTAACTAATGATGAGATAGAGGATGTCTATGTAGAAGCTGGGGTAACGTATGATAGTATTGTGGGTGAGACTCAGAGACATTTTGATAAAAAAGTAAGTAAATCAGCTGCGATTGTAAAAGCCTTTACGGATTTGGAAACCAACATTCAGAAAGGTGTTGAACAGGCGGTTGAAGGAGACGAAAGCTTGGCAAGGGATATTAATCAATGGACAAACTAGAAGAAATCCAAGTGAAAATAAAAAAGCAAGAAGAGGGACTTTGGTCTTTGGAGGATGATTATAGAACTGCTAAGAAGAAAATAGAAGAATCCTATGAAAGTTTAGATCATAATCGTTCTCAGTTGACCAGATTATATGAGGAGTTTGAGAACATTGCTTATGATTTTGGTAGACAGAAATCTGGAGACGATGGGGAGCACCATCAATTTCTGATGTTATTAGAATCTTATTCAAGTGAGACGAGTAGTGAGTATCTTCGGCAGTATGCTAAAATAGAGGCAAAAGATGAAGAGTTGCAGACTCAGTACCGAAAAGAACGCTCTCGCTTAGAAAAAGAGTTAGAAGAGAGTTATAGTCAAATAAAAGCCTTATATGAGTTAGAAAGGGGGCAGAAGAAATGCTAGTGGATTTAGTCATAGATGCTTTGATTGGACCTATGTCAGAATCAGCCAGACGAGAAATCAAAAAAACATTAGAAAGAGCAGCTATCAAAGCATTTTGTGCTCCTCCTATAAAATCAGGTAGAAAAGGTATTGTAGATAAGTGCGATGAGGAGATAGGGGTTCTTGCTATGACAAATAAGACTGCTGTAACGACTTTAGCAGCTCAAATGGATAGTTCAATTAATGGTTTAGGACAAAAAGCAATTAGCGAGGCTGTTAGTAAAAATAGTACATCTTTTGAAGATTTAACTCCGAAAAAGAAAAAATAGTGTTTTAACCATGCCCTATTCCTTCTCGATTTCCCCCTCCAACTATTTTTCCAAATATTCCTCTTCAAAGTCATCTTCGGATGGCTTTTTGATAAGTTACTAGAAAAGTAGAGGTACTTGAGATGCGTAAAAAATTACAAAGAAAAGTGACAGAAGAAAAACCAAGCTATAGTCGAGAAGAAATTCAGTGGTTGCTCGAGCATTTGGGAGATCCCTCTCCAGAAATTCGAGACGAACTTGTTTTTACGAGTTTGGCTAGAGGGATTCAAGAAGAGTTGTTTTCCCTTGAGCAATTTCAGTTTATTTCAGAAGAGATCTCCTCTGATGAAGGTCTATACAAAGAGATTGATAGTAGAGGAGTTTCGGCTCTTAAACGTTCTTTTAGGGCGCTTATTTATGCCAATCTTTTGTCTGCAGATGGTAACGAGCACTCTCTTTTCTATAAAGGTTTAAAAACTGATATAAGAAATGCTATGCTATCTCAAGGTTTGTATTACCTAAAAAAAGAAAAGGATACGACAGGTTTTTCAAGTCAGTATGGTTGGGTTCACGCTTTTGCGCATGGAGCGGATCTCTTGACTGAAGTCGTTTGTCATCCAGATTTTCCTAGTAACAGAGTTTCTGAAGTATTTGATGTACTGGGTCAATTATTTAAAAGAACTCCCATTCGTTTTACAAATGATGAGGATTGGCGCTTAGCGAGAGTACTTTATGAACCCATTTTGCAAGGGAAATTAGATCAGGAACAAGTAGCTTCTTGGATAAAAACTGTTGACTTTCCAATAGAAGAGAGGGAAGATTTTTATAAATTTTCCAACTTCAGATCCTGTCTGTTGGAAGTCTATATCCAACTTGACCAGAAAAATAGTTTACAAGATGCCTTGAAAGAAGTCATTCAATCTTTTCAGTACTAAGTTCAAGCGAGTCGTTTCATAATTTTCAAATAACTTTCCAGTCAATTTTCTTGAAACCCTTTCCTTCTTTTGATAGACTAATACATAGTTTGAAAAAAGGAGACTTATCATGAAAAAATTTGTTGCTGAATTAATCGGTACATTTATGCTTGTGTTCATTGGAACAGGAGCTGTTGTTTTTGGAAATGGTCTTAATGGCCTTGGACACCTTGGAATTGCTTTTGCCTTTGGTTTGGCAATTGTAGTTGCAGCTTACTCAATCGGAACTGTTTCAGGTGCTCACTTGAACCCAGCGGTTTCGATCGCTATGTTTGTAAACAAACGTTTGTCATCTTCAGAACTTGTAAACTACATCCTTGGACAAGTAGTTGGAGCTTTCTTTGCGTCAGCTGCAGTATTCTTCCTCTTGTCTAACTCAGGCATGTCAACTGCTAGCCTTGGTGAAAACACCTTGGCAAACGGTGTCACTGTCTTTGGAGGTTTCTTGTTTGAAGTTATCGCAACTTTCTTGTTTGTCCTAGTTATCATGACGGTAACATCAGCAAGCAAGGGCAATGGCGCAATCGCTGGTTTGGTAATCGGCTTGTCCTTGATGGCGATGATCCTTGTTGGATTGAACATTACTGGACTTTCAGTTAACCCAGCTCGTAGCTTGGCACCAGCTGTCTTGGTCGGTGGCGCAGCCCTTCAACAAGTATGGATTTTCATCCTTGCCCCAATCGTTGGTGGTGTTCTTGCAGCTTTTGTTGCGAAAAACTTCCTTGGAACAGAAGAATAATTGAAACTCAAAAAGCCTTGCTCCTCAGCTTGAGGAACAGGGCTTTTTCGTATGATACTCTTCGAAAATCTCTTCAAACCACGTCAGCTTCACCTTGCCGTACTCAAGTATAGCCTGCTGCTAGCTTCCTAGTTTGCTCTTTGATTTTCATTGAGTATGAGTTTAGCGGTTGTCAATTTTCTCTGGATAAAGGTCGTGTTGGAAGAGGCGTTGTTCTGCCAGGCCTTCATACTTGGTTCCAGGTCTACCGTAGTTGTAGTAAGGGTCGATTGAAATGCCCCCGCGTGGAGTGAATTTTCCCCAGACTTCTAAATAGCGAGGGTCTAGCAAGTTGACCAAGTCTTTCCCTATGGTGTTGATACAGTTTTCGTGAAAATCTCCATGATTTCGGTAGCTAAAGAGGTAGAGTTTGAGGGATTTTGACTCGACACAGAACTTGTCAGGAATGTAGGAAATATAAATGGTCGCAAAATCTGGTTGAGCAGTGATTGGGCAAAGTGAGGTAAATTCAGGACAATTAAATTTGATAAAATAGTCATTTTCCACATGACGATTGTCAAAGGATTCGAGGACTTCTGGTTGATAGTCGAAAATGTAGTTGGTTTCTTTATTGCCTAGTAGGCTTAGGTTTTTCATTTCTTCTTGTTGTGACATGATTTTTTCTTTCTAATCTTAAACACCACGTTGGTTGTCGTAGAGGAGGGTATGAAGTTGAGGAAGGACGCGGACATTGCCCCAGCTATCGTCAGCAGCGACATGTTCCCAGAGTTCTTTGAGGCGATCCAGTTGGTCTTGGACAATATTGCCTGTAGCCTTGGGCTCAGGATTTCCTGCTGATAAGAAGAGGACATCTGGTTGGTAGCGTTCTTGAACCTCTTTGGCAAAGGCCAAATCGGCATCGTCAAAGACAGGGATTTTAAAGGTGACCTTGTCTGGATCTAGTTGGGAAACGATAAAGTCCAAGGTCTCAAAGTTGACTTCCATCTTTGATGAAGGGGGTTTGGGGCTCAGAGTGACCTGATCGATGTCTTTTAACCAATTTTGCCAGCGGGAGCCTTGGGTCTCAACTGCCAGAGTGACACCACGTTCCTTGAGCTTGGTGACGAGTTGAGCCATGTTAGCTGCTAGGATAGCAGGATTTCCCCCAGACAGAGTGACGTAGTCGTAGCTTCCTAGCTTATCTAAGGCAGCAATGACTTCATCAGCTGTCATACGAGTAGGTTTTTCAGAACCATCCCAAGTAAAGGCAGAGTCGCACCAGTCGCAGTGGTAGTCGCAACCAGCAGTGCGGACAAACATGGTTTTCTGCCCGATAGCACGACCTTCACCTTGAAAGGTTGGGCCAAAAATTTCCAGAACCGGTAGTTTGAGGACACGTTCCCTAGTCATCTAACCACTCCCGTCTAAACTCTGCAAAGGCAGTCGGAGTTTCATAGAGGCGAACGTATTCCAAACGGAGACTGCGCTCATCTGGTAACTCTTGACTCATGGTTTGGAAAATCCAGTAAACCATATTTTCAGCAGTCGTGTTCATATAAGGCAGGGTTTCATTGAGATAGCGATGATCCAAATGGGGTTCTAAGAAGTCCTTGTAGATAGCTTTGATATCTCCAAAATCGTAGGTCATGCCACGTTCATCTAAAAATCCACTGACAGCAATCTGCAGATGATAAGTGTGGCCGTGCAGGGATTTGCATTTTCCCTCATAGTGAAAGAGATGGTGGGCAGCATCGAAGGTAAACTCTTTTGAAACTAAGGTTCTGTGAGGATTGTAGACAAGAGATTCCCCAGTTTCCTGTTTGATTTCTTTGGGAGCAAAAAACATTAGCCCTCTCCTTTCTGTGAAAGATAAACATCTAAACCATGCTGACGTAGGTGGCAGGCTGGACAATCTCCACAGCCACTTCCGATAATCCCATTGTAGCAGGTCAAGGTCTTTTCACGAACGTAGTCAAAGGCACCGAGTTGGTCGGCTAATTCCCAAGTTTCAGCCTTATCTAGCCACATGAGAGGTGTTTGGATAACAAAGTCGTAATCCATGGCAAGGTTGAGGGTGACATTAAGAGATTTGACAAAGACATCCCGGCAGTCAGGGTAGCCTGAGAAGTCTGTCTCGCAGACACCTGTCACGATATCTTTAATGCCACGTTGCTTGGCAAGAACTGCTGCAAAGGATAGAAAGAGGTGGTTGCGGCCGTCAACAAAGGTATTGGGAACCTCTCCCTCTTTTTGCTCGATCTCCAGATCAGAGGTCAGGGCATTTTCAGTGATTTGTCCCAGCAGAGACATATCTAAGATGTGATGACGAATGCCTTGTTCCTTAGCGATTTCTCTAGCAACTTGAATTTCGAGATGATGGCGTTGGCCGTAGGCAAAGGTGACGGCTTCGACTGTTTCATAGTGTTCTTTAGCCCAAAAGAGGCAGGTTGTGGAATCTTGACCGCCACTAAAGACGACCAAGGCTGATTGACGTTTCATAGTACTCCTTCCAAAATGGGAAATGTTCAGAGCACGCAAAAAGCTCCCTTGAGGGGAGCTAAAAAATACCAAGTAGAGGTTTTTTTAGCGATGGCATGTCCCAAACATCGTAATATTCTACCTACAGTCTAGCATATTTTTTGAAAAATGGCAAAGAGCAAGAAAAAAGAGACCAAATGAAGCACTTGGTCTCTCGTGTGATTAGCTCAATTCAGCAACGATGGCCTTGATTTGTTCTGCAGTATGAACACCTGCAACTTGTTTCACCACTTGGCCGTCTTTTTTGAAGAGAAGGGTTGGGATAGACATGATTCCAAAAGCACGAGCTGTGTTTGGATTTTCATCAACATCCATTTTAACGATTTTCAAGACATCTTCTGAAAGTTCTTCAGACAATTTATCCAAGATTGGACCTTGCATACGACATGGACCACACCAAGTTGCCCAGAAGTCTACCAAGACCAAACCGTCTTTTGTTTCTTGTTCAAATGTTGCATCTGTAATTGCTTTTGCCATTGTATTTCTCCTTTTTTAGTTATATTGGCTTAAATCTTTTTTCATGAGATAGAAGAAGACATCTCCATAAGTCCCATGGTAGTCCAAATCATGACCATTGTAGGTTAATTTTTGGACAGGGTAGTAGTCTGTGACGCCGATGAGGCAGGCATGTTGAGAACGTTCAAAGTCTTGGTAAGACTCGAAAGTCATGGTTCTCTCTTGCTTGCTGGCGTCTAGGTAGGTAATTTCGATCATATAAAACTCCTTTGTTCGATCTTGACTTTATTGTACTCCTTGAAAAGAGGAATGTCAAGAAAAATGATTGCGCACGCAACTTTTCTAGAAAATATGATTATGAAATGAAATCAAGACTCGTCTCCAGTCTTTCTTCGACAGCCTTTTGCAGGTAAGCTAGAGTTGTCTGTCCCTCGTCAGTCAGGCAGATAAAGCTAGCCCGTCTATCCTGATCGCAACACCGGCGACTAAGCAAACCGCAGTTTTTCTCTTCCAGGCGAGCCACCATTCGAGAAACAGCGCTCGGACTGAGATGGAGTTTATCTGGCAGGTCAATCTGCCGTAAAGATTTTTCATCAGCTAGGTCCAGATAGTAGAGTAGGTAAAACTCTTTCAAGGTCAACCTTTGTTCACTCTGCTGGGCAATAGTTTCTTCCAACAAGGCTTCCATTTCCTTTTGACGGCGGTTGTAGTCAAACCACTTTTCCAAATAGGTCATTGCTTTCTCCTTTCTTTTCAAAGTAAAAATCACAAAGTCATTACTGATTATCTTTGTAACACAAGATGATTGCGCATGCAATGATTATACTACTTTTAACTAATCCTTGCAAGAAAGAAGAATTGCGATATTTCCTTGAAATTTTCTGAAAAAAGAGTAAACTGGTGTGCAAGAAGTCTATTTCGTGGAGTTTAGGATGAAATTATATGTTCAATTAATGATTCTCTTTGTGATTTCTCTAATCGGTGAGGGAATCTCCAGTTTCTTTCATCTGCCCATCCCAGGCAGTATTATCGGTTTGATTATTCTCTTTCTAGCCTTACAGTTCAAGTGGCTAAGGACCAGGCATGTCAATATGGTCGGGAATTTCTTGCTGGCCAACATGACTATTCTCTTTTTGCCACCAGCAGTAGGTATCATGGAAAAGTTCGATGTGATTGCCCCTTATCTCTTGCCCATCGTCTTGATTGTCTTTTTTGCGGCTGTCATCAACATTATCCTCATCGCTCTAGTGGTTCAGTTTATCAAGAGACGGTTTGAGGGTGATTATGAGAAAGGAGATGTCAAATGAGCGAATTTGTATCCAATCCTCTGTTTGGGATTGCATTATCTATCCTAGCTTATCTAGTGGGGATGTTGATTTACAGACGTTTTCCCCATCCATTGACAACGCCTCTGCTTTTGTCGACTGTTTTCATTATCATCTTTCTAAAGGTGACGGGGATTTCTTACCAAGATTACTATCAAGGCGGCGTTTATCTGAACAACTTGATTGTCCCATCGACCGTGGCTCTAGGGATTCCGCTTTATAAGAGTTTTCACTTGATGAAGCACCATGCTAGGAGTATTCTCTTTGGTAGTCTGCTAGCAGTAGTTGTCAATACTAGTTTCACTGCCATAGTAGCGAAAATATTTGGTATGGACTTTTTCCTAGCCATTTCTCTCTTTCCCAAGTCAGTGACAACCGCCATGGCAGTGGGGATTACAGAAAAATTGCAAGGTTTGACGACTGTGACCTTGGTTGTCGTAGTGGCCACTGGGATTTTGACCAGTGTGATCGGACCAACCCTTTTGAAGTGGTTGAAGATTGATGATCCAGTGGCTGTTGGACTCTCCCTTGGAGGAACGGGACACGCTGTCGGAACGGGAACAGCCTTTCGATACGGCTCGGTAGCAGGAGCCATGGGTGGCTTGGCTATCGGTATCACTGGTATTCTTTATGTTTTTGTCAGCCCCATCGTAGCCAGTTTGATATTGAGTTAAAAAGCAAGGAAGCTGAGTTCCTTGCTTTTTTCCAATTTTATTTTGTAAGGATTTACTTTTCTTTGCTTAAATGAATGACTTGGTCGTAGCGTTTTAAGTCCTCGTCTGTATAATGGTGAATGACTTCAATGACTGTCTGAGGTAGCGAGAAGAGGAGGTCGCTAATCTTTTTGCTATTCTCTAAGTCAAGATTGGCCTTAATCTCATCAGCCAAGATGAGTTGGCTGTCGTGATAGAGCGCGCGAGCGATTTCGAGTCGTTGTTTCTCGCCACCAGACAGGCTATCGTTGCTAAGAGTTCGATTTTTCAAATGTTCTAAACCAGTTGTCTTGAGGATATGATTCAACCTTTCTTGCTTTTTAGTCATTCCTAGAAGGATATTGTCTTCCAGAGACAGCGTGTCAAAGTAATGGCTATCTTGGAGGATATAGGAGCTAACGCTCGTGATTTCTTGGCGTGATAGGCTTTGGCCAGCAAATGCAATCCGTCCACTGGTCGCAGCCAACTCTCCATGAATGATATTGAGTAAAGTCGTTTTTCCAGAGCCACTTTCACCGATAATGGCAATCTTTTCTCCTTTCTTGATGTGCATGGAAAGAGGGGATAAAAGGACCTGTCCCTCTTTTTCTAGAGAGATATTCTCTAGTTGGACGGGATAAATGTTTTGGAAGGTGCTAGTAGAAATAGGACTAGAATTTGTGAAAAGTACTTGGTACTTTTCACAGAGGTATTGAGTTGCTTTTCGGGTGTTAGTAAAGTAGGCTAATTCTTGGAATTGATAGCCAATATTATGAGAAACGAGATAAATGGCTACAAAACTAGCTGCGTTTAAATAACCATAATAGGTCATAAAACCGCCAATGACAATAGGGGCAACGGAGCAAAAGGCATCGATGCTATTGATAAAGAGACTGTTTAGGGTACGTTGTTTCTCATATCGTATTTCCGCATCCAAACTAGTCTGTAACTGATTTTGATAGCGAGCAAAAAAGAAGTCCTGTCCCTGATAATGACGAATCTGTTGGCTACCGCCAATAAAATTTGTCAAGCTTGATAAGTAGCTCTGGTTAATAGTGGACCGCTTTTCAGAAAGTGAATCTAAACGCTTAGATCCGATGGCACTACAGAGGACAGGGACGGAGTAGAAGAGAATAAAAATCAAGCCTAGGTAAAAATTAGTCCACAGGGCATATAGAATGGAGACGGTTGTGAAACCAAGAGAAGAAATAATGATAACGGTTGGCTCAATATAGCTCTTTTCTAACTGGTTGACGTCGTTTTCTAAATCAGACAAAATATCCTTTTCATCAATATCATAACCGCTGAGGAATCGCTTGAAAATAGCGCTTTTAATTCCATATCTGAAATCAGTAATCAAACGAGCGTAGTAATAGCGTTTTCCAGCTAGCCCCAGTAAGAGGATGAGGTTTCCAAGGATTCCCAGAATCAACACTTTCCAAAGAAGTTCCAGTTCTTGATTGGTAAAACTAGCAACGATACTCTGAATGAGCGCTGGCGTAATAATCGCTTCCAGCCATGTGATTGCAATCGAAAAGAAGTAAAGTGTTAAGTGTTTCTTTGCAACAAACGTTCTAAGCATAAAGAGCTCCCTCCTTATCAATATACAGTAATCACTTTTAAAATTATTATACTCCTTTTTATCCACATTTTCATACAATATATCTAAAAGAAAAGATCTAGCGATACAGAGTCGCTAGACCTTTAACTTATTGCAAGTTAACCTTGTTTTTCAAGATATAGTAGGTACCGAGATAGTAGATAGCTGATAAAAAGAGATCGCGCAGAATTTCTGTACCAATCATCATGTTAAAGTCATTTTCAATTCGGAAAAAGAGAGAAACATAACCAATGACGATGGCAATGACGATATAGGCTAGAATCCCCATGGCTGTTCGATACTCGTTAAAGAGTTGCCCGATAGAGATGGAGAGGTAAATGGATAAAATCCATGCGATTGACCCGACAAATAGTGATAGGGCATACAGCCAGCCGTAGCTGAGATAAGGGGAAATGAAGTTGTAGAGGGCAGTGAAGTCTTTTTCAATTGGTGTTAAGAAGATGATAATCAATATACTCAAGATAAAGACGATATAGCCTAAGATGGACCAGACAAGACCACCTAAAAGTTTTGCGGTGATGATTTGGTGCTCGGAGACAGGCAAGGTCAAGGTCAAGTACCCTTGGCGGTCATAAACACTTCCCTTGAATCTTCGGATGATTAAAAAGATTGTTGCAATCCAAAGAGTGACGCTGAGTCCTCCAAAGACTAGTACTAAAAAGAAGATGAAATAAGCAGCATTGTTAGGATTGTAACTCTGGCTAAGACTGCTAATAAAAGCTCCAATCAAAACTGAAATTGCAAGTACAGCACCGTAGAGTGCCAGATACCATTTATTGACATTTTTAAATTCATAACGAACTAGATTCCAAAACATAATAATCTCCTTTGCTTAGGCTTTAAATTCCTGGCGGAAGAGCTGGTCAATTGATTCACCTGACTCGTAACGAATATCATCAACATTTCCTTGGCGGACGACTTTTCCGTCTTTGAGGAAGATGATCTCATCCAAGATTGGCTCAATATCTGAAATCAAGTGGGTTGAAATCAGCACCGTAGAGGTTGGTGAGTAGTTGTTGATGATGGTATTGAGGATATAGTCACGGGCAGCCGGATCCACACCTCCGATTGGTTCGTCGAGAACGTAGAGGCGAGCTTCACGACTCATAACCAAGATGAGTTGGACCTTTTCCTTGTTCCCTTTTGATAGTTTCTTGAGGCGACTGTTTTCATCAATACCGAGATCAGCTAAAAGGTGTTGGGCCCTTTCGAGATTGAAATCCTGATAGAAGGTTTTAAAATAGGTTAGAGCATCCTTAACCTTCATCTCTTCATTGAGGTAGGTTGTATCTGGTAGGTAGGAGACGATCGCCTTGGTAGCAGGACTTGGATCCTGTCCATTAATAAGAACACGTCCTTTATTTGGTTGAAGGAGGCCATTGATCAGTTTGATTAGGGTTGTTTTTCCGGATCCGTTTGGTCCAAGGAGCCCGACAATCTTTCCGGCTGAGATCTCTAGTGAGATATTGTCAAGTGCCGCAGTTGCTCCATATGATTTTGTTACATTTTCAAGTGCTAGTAGTGTCATAGTCTTAAACTCCTTTAATATAGTCGCTTAATACATTTGGCAGTTCTTCTTTTTTGTAGCCAAATTGAAGCATGCAAGAGACGAATTGTTGCAGTTGCTCCTCGGAAAGTTGTTTGCGGGACTGAAGGATGAGGTCCAAATCCTCGGTGACAAATCGACCAGTTGTCCGCTTGCTATATACAAATCCTTCACGTTCGAGGTCAGACAAGGCGCGCTGAATGGTATTAGGATTGACCCCAGCCTCGCTCGCCAAATCTCTCACGGTAGGGAGCTGTTGATTGGGTTCCAGTTCATGGGAAACAATCTGTAATTTGATTTTTTCCATAATCTGTAAATAAATCGGTTTTGTATTATCAAATGACCAGGACATCATAGTCTCCTTTCTTTGCCTTTGTTGTTCTAATCAAATAATACAATAAAACAAAAAACTTGTCAAGTAAAAATAAGAATTGTTTTGGGAATTGCTCAAAAAATGGTATAATGAAAAGAAAACGACAAGGAGGGAAATGCATGCGTTGTCCAAAATGTGGGGCTACCAAGTCTAGTGTTGTTGATAGTCGACAAGCCGAAGAAGGAAATACCATCCGTCGAAGACGTGAGTGCGACGAGTGTCAGCATCGTTTTACAACCTATGAACGAGTAGAAGAAAGAACGCTGGTTGTCGTCAAAAAAGACGGTACACGAGAGCAGTTTTCGAGAGATAAAATCTTTAATGGGATTATCCGCTCAGCCCAGAAACGCCCTGTTTCGAGTGATGAAATCAACATGGTGGTCAATCGTATTGAGCAAAAACTCCGTAGTCGCAGTGAAAATGAGATCCAAAGCGAATATATTGGGTCTTTAGTCATGGAAGAATTGGCGGAGCTGGATGAGATTACCTATGTTCGTTTTGCCAGTGTTTACCGTAGCTTTAAGGATGTGAGTGAGTTGGAGAGTCTGCTCCAGCAGATCACCCAGTCCTCAAAAAAGAAAAAGGAAAAATAGATGAAGCCAAATGACCGTTTTTCTTTTATAAAGAATAATCGGGTGTCGCAAGATACCTCTTCTCTGGTGCAGTGCTACCTCCCGATTATCGGTCAGGAGGCACTGAGCCTCTATCTATATACCATTACCTTTTGGGATGGTGGGCAAAAGGAGCATCTCTTTTCCCACATCCTCAATCACTTAAACTTCGGCATGCCGACCTTGCTCCAATCCTTTAAAGTCTTATCTGCTTTGGATTTGTTGACCCTTTATCAGAAGGGGGAAACTTATGAATTGCAGCTTCATTCTCCCCTCTCCAGTCAAGAATTTCTAAGCCATTCTGTCTATAGCAGATTATTAGAGAAAAAGATTGGGGATACTGCAGTCGCTTCCATGAAGCAGGCTCCAAGTGAGGGAGAAGCACTCTCTGTTTCTTTGAGCCAAGTCTTTCCAACCCTGACTGAAGAAGTGACCCCAAGCGAGTCTAAAAGCAAGTTAAAAAACGATTTTGATTTGGAACATTTCCAGCGTCTGATGGCTCGAGATGGCTTGCGTTTTGAAGACGAGCAAACGGATGTTTTGGAATTATTCGCCATCGCAGATGAAAAAAAATGGACATGGTTTGAAACTTATCAATTAGCCAAGGCGACAGCGCTGGCTCAGGTTATTTCAGTCAAACGCATGCGTGAAAAGCTTGCGCAAAAGCAGGTTCCTTCTGACTTTAGCCCCAAAGAAATGACCATTATCAGGGAAGCCAAAAATAAAACTCCCCTGCACTTTTTAGCGGAAATCAAGCAAACGCGTAAGGGGAACATCACCCAGAGCGAACGAGAACTCCTTCACCAGATGGCGTCTTTAGGCTTGTTGGATGAAGTCATCAATATCGTCTTGCTTCTAACCTTTAACAAGGTTGATTCGGCTAATGTTAATGAAAAATATGCCATGAAGGTCGCAAATGACTATGCTTATCAAAAAATTCGGACAGCAGAAGAAGCTGTGCTTCGGATTCGAGAGCGTCAGCAAAAAGGGCAAGAAGACCAGAAATCGAAAACTAGCTCGACTAAGACCAATGTTCCTAAGTGGAGTAATCCAGAATATAAAAATCAAACCAGCGAGGAGACTCGTCTGGAACTAGAACGTAAAAAACAAGAAATGTTAGCCCGATTAGAAGAAGGAGGAGACTAGATGGAAAGTGTGGGTGACGTTATCAAACGTCAGACAAGTCGTTTTCAGTATCAGGACCTAGTCCAGCAGATTATGAAAGACCCAGATGTGGCGGCTTTTATCCAGAAAGAGTCCCTCAGTCCAGAGGAGTTGAATCGTAGCATCTCCAAGTTCAACCAATATATCACAGAACGGGATAAGTTTCTTCGTGGGGATGCGAACTATATAGCGCGTGGCTATAAGCCTATCTTGGTTATGAATCACGGATATGCGGATGTGTCTTATGAAGAAACACCAGAACTAATCGCAGCTGAAAAAGAGGCTGCAATTAAGAATCGTCTTAAGTTGATCAATCTACCAGCAAGTCTCAAGAAAGCGAAGTTGGCTCAGATTGACCTGGATGATCTAGGACGGTTACCGATTTTTGAGAGACTCTATTCCTTTGTTGATCTTTACCCAAGCATTCGAAAAGGTCTCTATCTTTACGGAGATTTTGGTGTTGGTAAGAGTTTTATGATGGCGGCCTTAGCTCATGACCTATCTGAAAAACGTGGGGCATCAACGACGATTCTCCACTATCCAAGTTTTGTCATTGATGTGAAAAATGCCATCGGTGAAGGATCTGTGAAGACCTTGGTGGATGACATCAAGTTAGCAGAAGTCTTGGTCTTGGATGATATTGGTGCAGAGCAGTCGACACCTTGGGTGCGTGATGAGATTCTTCAAGTCATTCTTCAGTACCGCATGCAGGAAGATTTGCCAACCTTCTTTACTTCCAACTTTAATTTCCAAGATTTGGAAAAACATTTTGCCAAAGGAAAGAATGGAAATGATGAGACTTGGGAAGCTAGACGGGTTATGGAACGAATCCGTTATTTGGCTGAGGAGACAAGACTAGAAGGAGAAAATCGCCGATGACAGAAACCATTAAACTGATGAAAGCTCATACTTCAGTTCGTCGCTTTAAGGAGCAAGAGATTCCTCAGGCAGACTTGGAAGAGATTTTGACTGCTGGACAAATGGCGTCATCTTGGAAAAATTTCCAATCCTATTCTGTGATTCTTGTGCGCAGTCAAGAGAAGAAAGATGCTCTTTATGAATTGGTTCCCCAGGAAGCCATTCGCCAGTCAGCAGCCTTTTTGCTCTTTGTTGGTGACTTGAATCGAGCGGAAAAGGGAGCAAGCCTTCATACGGACACTTTCCAACCTCACGGGGTAGAAGGTCTCCTTATCACGTCTGTGGACGCGGCTCTTGCTGGCCAAAATACCTTGCTTGCTGCGGAGAGTCTGGGATATGGTGGTGTTATCATCGGTTTGGTCCGTTATAAGTCAGAAGAAGTGGCAGCGCTTTTTAACCTGCCTGACTATACCTACCCTGTTTTTGGGATTGCCCTTGGCGTGCCAGATCAACAACACGAGGTCAAACCAAGACTGCCTTTGAACCAAGTGGTATTTGAAGAAGAATACCAAGAACAGCCTGTAGCGGCGATTTTGGACTATGACAAAGTACAGGCAGACTATGCTGGTGCGCGTGCGACAACCTCTTGGAGTCAGCGTTTGGCAGAGCAGTTTGGTCAAGCCGAACCTAGTTCAACTCGGAAAAATCTAGAACAGAAAAAGTTATTGTAGAAAGTGAGAAAACATGGCCTTACCAACTGTTGCCATTGTAGGGCGTCCCAATGTTGGGAAATCGACCCTCTTTAACCGAATCGCTGGTGAGCGAATCTCAATCGTAGAAGATGTCGAGGGTGTGACACGTGACCGTATCTATGCAACGGGTGAGTGGCTCAACCGTTCTTTCAGTATGATTGATACTGGAGGGATTGACGATGTCGATGCTCCCTTCATGGAGCAAATCAAACACCAGGCAGAAATTGCTATGGAAGAAGCAGATGTCATCGTCTTTGTCGTTTCTGGTAAAGAAGGGATTACAGATGCAGATGAGTACGTAGCTCGCAAACTCTATAAAACCCATAAGCCTGTTATCCTAGCAGTTAACAAGGTTGACAATCCTGAGATGCGAAATGATATCTTTGATTTCTATGCACTAGGCTTAGGTGAACCGTTGCCAATTTCATCTATCCACGGTATTGGTACGGGTGATGTACTGGATGCCATCGTGGAAAATCTACCACATGAAGTCGAAGAAGAAAATCCAGACGTGATTAAATTTAGCTTGATTGGCCGTCCTAACGTTGGAAAATCAAGTTTGATCAACGCTATTTTGGGAGAAGACCGCGTGATTGCTAGTCCAGTAGCTGGAACAACGCGTGACGCCATTGATACCCATTTTACAGATGCTGATGGACAAGAGTTTACCATGATTGATACAGCTGGTATGCGGAAGTCTGGTAAAGTCTATGAAAATACGGAGAAATACTCTGTCATGCGTGCCATGCGTGCCATTGACCGTTCTGACGTGGTCTTGATGGTCCTCAATGCCGAAGAAGGTATTCGTGAGTACGACAAGCGTATCGCAGGTTTTGCCCACGAAGCAGGTAAAGGGATGATCATCGTGGTCAATAAGTGGGATACTCTTGAGAAAGACAACCACACCATGAAGAAATGGGAAGAAGATATCCGTGAGCAATTCCAGTATCTGCCTTATGCGCCGATTGTCTTTGTATCCGCTCTTACCAAGCAACGTCTCCATAAACTGCCTGAGATGATTAAGCAAATCAGTGAAAGCCAAAACACCCGTATCCCATCAGCGGTCTTGAACGATGTGATTATGGATGCCATTGCTATCAATCCAACACCGACAGACAAAGGGAAACGCCTCAAGATTTTCTACGCTACCCAAGTGGCAACCAAGCCACCAACCTTTGTCATCTTTGTCAACGAAGAAGAACTCATGCACTTCTCTTACCTGCGTTTCTTGGAAAATCAAATCCGCAAGGCCTTTGTCTTTGAGGGAACACCGATTCATTTGATTGCAAGAAAACGTAAGTAAGCCTTGCATATTTGCCAAAAAGAATAACATAAAAGAAGACTGGTCTGTCTTCTTTTTTTCTATAAAATAGGAGAAAAAATCCTCTCAAATCGAAGGAAAAATCTGTCATCAAATTTCAATCATTTTCCTAGCTTTTGTAATCTATTTGTAATGAAAATGCACTTTCTTTGTAAAAATCAAAATGCTATAATTCCTTAAATCAATTTTCCTTTACCAGGGAGGTTATTATGAAAAAAGGCAGATTATTTAAACATAGTTTGTTGGTTCGATTGCTTGGGTTGCTGATGGTCTTTCTCTTCTTGTCAGCATTTACAGCACCTGAAAAACCTGAGTACGGGATCTATGACCCGGATCACTATCTTACGGATGAGACTATAAGTCAGATTCGGGAATTGAATAATGTAAATAGTAAAAAATCAGAAAAATTCCAGATGGGTGTTTACGTTGTGAAAAGCCTAGATGGAGAAACAATCGAGACTGTAGCCAATGAAACAGCTAGGGCTTGGAAGATTGGCTATTCGGGAGATAATCACGGTGTCTTGATTGTGGTCGCTGTTGAGGATAGAAAATCACGGATTGAAACCAGTAATAATGTGGCCAGTAAGATCACTGACTATCAGACCAATAGATTTTTGAAAACAGCACGACCTTACTTTCAAAAGGGAGACTACAGCAATGGAGTTCTTTCTATAGCAAACAATCTCAACTACATGTTTTATAGTGGATCGAGTACAACTGCTTCAAGTTCTAAAAGTAGTTACGACTATACCACCAACTCTAGTCGCTTAAGGGAACTTGAAAGGTATGCTGGTGAGAGGAGTTCTTCGAGACGTCATCGAAAAAGCAGTTCGAGCGACGGAGTTATCGTATTTGGAGTTCTCATTTACTTCATCGTGATGATTATCGGATTTCTATTTGGTGGTCGTGGTTCACGTGGAGATGATTCTGGCGGTGGCTGGTGGGGCGGTGACTCATCAGACTCAGGTTCCTCTTGGTCTGATTCGGGCTCCGATTCATCTGGAGGTTGGGACGGCGGTGGCTTCGATGGCGGTGGTTCGTCTGATGACTGGTGAGTGATCATATATTGTTCAAACCGATTTCTCCATGCAATAAGGTGACTCCTTTGCAACAGTTCACTCCTTAATTAATAATAAAAACAAAGTTTGGGAAATTGATTTAAAATCTGAGTGTTTTCTCAGAAAAGTTGATAAAAGAAAGTGTTAAGGTTTTGATATGAAACAACATAAAGTAATTCTCTCAATAGTGGCGATCTTCTTTGGACTACTAGTTCTGGGAAGTTGTTCCGCAGTGACGACCTATAATGGTCTGGTTGGTGAACAGACTAAAGTGGAGCAGGCTCAGGCCGATGTCTCGACAGCCCTCCAACGTCGTTCGGACTTGATTGGTAACTTGGTAGAGTCTGTTAAAGGACAAATGAATCATGAAACCGAAGTCTTTACCAAGATTGCTGATGCTAGAGCTAAAATCGGTAGTAGCTCAGTAACTTCGGAAGAAAACCAAAAGGCTCAGGGAGAATTGAGCTCTGCTCTTTCCCGCTTGATTTCCTTGACGGAGAATTATCCAGAACTCAAGAGCAATCAAAATGTTGAGCAACTAATGGTCGAACTTTCAGGAAGTGAAAATCGTATCTTTGTAGCACGCAAGGATTATAATAAAGTCGCAGCCGAGTACAATCAAAAGTTGAGAAGTTTTCCAACCGTGCTTTTTGCGAATATGATGAACTTTAAAGAAGCTGAAACCTTTAAAGAAACAGAAGAAGCCAAGACAGTTCCTAAGGTCGATTTTGGAACATCTTCATCAAGTCAATAAAGTGAATCAGCCTATGAATAAAGGAATTTCTCTAGCATGACTAGTGATTTTAAACTCAAACCTGGAAAGCTTTTTCCAGGTTTTTTTGGTATAATAAAAGGGAAGAGACAGTGACTGAAATGGAGGTTTGCTATGGAGAAAACAAAAGCCTTTCTTGAAGCGCACTACAAGAGATATATTCTTACGATTTGCCTTCTCTGGTTCCTCATGTTTTTCCTTCCTTGGGATTGGCAAATAGGAGGAGTTTCAGTATATTATTTCGTTATGAAAAAACTCTTTGTGGTTTTTGGAGTTTTATCTATCCTATACTCTGTGCTGATTAAAAAAATCAGTCTTCTCATCTTTGGCATCATCTTTTGCTTGGCCTTCTGGATCAATCTCTTTTGGTATTTTGGGATATTGCCTGTATTCTTGGGAAATTAAACATTAAGAAATGAAGGACTAGACTAGCTTCTAGTCCTTTTTTCTTCCTTGTTAAAATAGTTGGAGATATGAAAATGATTTTGTTGACGAGCTATCTGTATGATATAATAGCTTCCGTAAACAGAAGATTAAGGAATTTAAAAATGGCGAAAAAAGTAAAAGATTATTATGACTTGGCTTATGCTAGGGATTTGAGTCGACGGTTGAAAGAAGCGTCCCCTGCATTTGATGGACAAAAGTTTAGGTTGTTGGTAGAAAAAGACTTGGAAGAGTTGGAGTTTAGCCAGCGTCAAGAACTCTTGGCTAAAAGTATCAAAGATTGTCTTCCCCTATCTTATCAGGACTCTCTCAAGGTTTTTGAGAAAATTTTGGGTCCCGAGTTGGAGGGTGGTTTAGGTATGTTCTCAGAAGGATATTGGCTTTGGCCAATCGGAAAATATGTAGAGCTATATGGGGACAAGGAATTTGAATTGAGCGCGGCCTTTAGTAAGGAACTAACCAAGCGATTTACTGGAGAATTTTCTATGAGGCCCTTGCTAGCTCGCTATCCTAAAGCTACAATGACTTTGCTGTTAGAATGGAGTCAGGATGAAAATTTGCGCGTTCGCAGACTTGCCAGCGAATGTATGCGTATCCGTCTGCCTTGGGCTAAGAGACAAACCGTGGTATTGGATTATTTTGAGGATTTCACCACTATTCTGACCAATCTAAAGGATGATAGAGACAAGTCCATTCAAAAAAGCGTAGCCAATAATCTAAATGATTTATACAAGGAAGATCCTGATAAGTTTGAAAGGATTCTTCAAACTTGGCAAAAGGAGGAGCTGAGTCCAAGTTGTGCTTGGATCATCAAGCATGCATCTCGAACAAAAAACAAAAAGGTAGCCACAGAAGATTGATGCAAAAAAAACTGAATTTCAGCTGGCCTTTTCCGTTGTAAATTAAGGATTCTTTCTTGAAAAATAATGGTAAATATGCTAAAATTAAAAGAACATTCTAAAATATTCAGAATAAAAAGTAAGGAAAATCATGGCTAATATTTTAAAAACGATTATTGAAAATGATAAAGGAGAACTTCGTCGTCTGGAAAAGATGGCTGATAAGGTTCTTAACTATGAGAGCCAAATGGCTGCAATGTCAGACGAAGAACTAAAAGCGAAAACTGACGAATTTAAAGAGCGATACAATAAGGGTGAATCACTTGATTCATTGCTATATGAGGCTTTTGCGGTAGTACGTGAAGCAGCAAAACGTGTCCTCGGGCTTTTCCCTTATAAGGTTCAGGTAATGGGGGGAATCGTTCTTCACCATGGTGACGTTCCAGAGATGCGTACGGGTGAAGGGAAGACCTTGACAGCGACTATGCCAGTGTACCTCAATGCCCTTGCAGGTAAAGGGGTTCACGTAGTTACAGTCAACGAATACCTAACAGAACGTGACGCGACTGAAATGGGTGAATTGTACTCATGGCTCGGTTTGTCAGTAGGGATTAACTTGGCAGCCAAATCTCCAATGGAGAAAAAAGAGGCATACCTTTGCGATATTACCTACTCAACCAACTCAGAGATTGGTTTCGACTACCTTCGTGACAACATGGTCGTTCGTGCAGAAAACATGGTGCAACGTCCACTCAATTATGCCTTGGTCGATGAGGTTGACTCAATTTTGATCGACGAAGCTCGTACACCATTGATCGTTTCAGGTGCCAACGCAGTTGAAACAAGCCAACTCTACCATATGGCAGACCACTTCGTGAAATCCTTGGACAAAGACGACTATATCATTGACGTTCAGTCTAAGACGATCGGTTTGTCAGATTCTGGTATTGACAAGGCTGAAAGCTACTTCAAACTAGAAAATCTCTACGACATTGAAAATGTAGCTCTTACTCACTTTATCGACAATGCCCTCCGTGCCAACTATATCATGATTCTCGATATCGACTATGTGGTTAGTGAAGAGCAGGAAATCTTGATCGTTGACCAATTTACAGGTCGTACCATGGAAGGTCGTCGTTACTCTGATGGTTTGCACCAAGCGATTGAAGCAAAAGAAGGTGTGCCAATCCAAGATGAGACTAAGACTTCAGCTTCTATTACCTACCAAAACCTCTTCCGTATGTATAAGAAATTGGCAGGTATGACAGGTACTGGTAAAACAGAAGAAGAAGAATTTCGCGAAATTTACAACATTCGTGTTATCCCAATCCCAACCAACCGTCCAATTCAACGTATCGACCACTCAGACCTTCTCTATGCAAGTCTGGATGCGAAATTTAAGGCTGTAGTTGAAGATGTAAAAGCTCGTTACCAAAAAGGTCAGCCGGTCTTGGTAGGTACAGTTGCCGTTGAAACGAGTGATTTCCTTTCTAAGAAATTAGTAGCAGCAGGTGTTCCTCACGAAGTCTTGAATGCGAAGAACCACTATAGAGAAGCTCAAATTATCATGAACGCTGGTCAACGTGGTGCGGTTACTATTGCAACCAACATGGCCGGTCGTGGTACCGACATTAAGCTTGGTGAAGGGGTTCGCGAACTTGGTGGACTCTGTGTCATTGGTACAGAGCGCCACGAAAGTCGCCGTATTGATAACCAGCTTCGTGGGCGTTCAGGACGTCAAGGAGACCCAGGTGAGTCACAATTCTACTTGTCTCTTGAAGATGATTTGATGAAACGTTTCGGTTCAGAACGTTTGAAAGGTGTCTTTGAACGACTCAACATGTCTGACGAAGCCATCGAATCTCGCATGTTAACGCGTCAAGTTGAAGCAGCTCAAAAACGTGTCGAAGGAAACAACTACGACACTCGTAAACAAGTCCTTCAATATGACGACGTTATGCGTGAACAACGTGAGATTATCTATGCACAACGTTATGATGTCATTACTGCAGATCGTGACTTGGCACCAGAAATCCATGCTATGATTCGTCGTACCATTGGACGTATCGTGGATGCACATGCTCGTTCTAAGGAAGATGAAAAATTGGAAGCAATCCTGAACTTCGCTAAGTATAACTTGCTTCCAGAAGATTCAATTAGCCGTTCAGACCTTGCAGGTCTGTCAGACCAAGCTATCAAAGATGAACTTTTCCAACGTGCCTTGAAAGTCTATGACAGCCAAGTTGCTAAGCTTCGTGACGAAGATGCAGTGAAAGAATTCCAAAAAGTCTTGATTCTACGTGTTGTAGACAACAAGTGGACAGACCATATCGATGCTCTTGACCAGTTGCGAAATGCTGTTGGTCTTCGTGGATATGCTCAAAATAACCCTGTTGTAGAATATCAAGCAGAAGGTTTCCGCATGTTTAACGACATGATTGGATCGATTGAATTCGATGTGACCCGCTTGATGATGAAAGCACAAATCCATGAACAAGAACGTCCGCAAACTGAACACAATATCAGTACAACTGCGACTCGTAATATCGCAGCGCAGCAGGCAAGCCTTCCAGAAGATTTGGACTTGAGCCAAATCGGACGAAATGACCAATGCCCATGTGGATCAGGTAAGAAATTCAAGAACTGTCATGGTAAGAGACAATAATATGAGATAAGATACAGGCGGATACCTGGTAAAAATCATTTTTTGCTTGGTGTCCGTTTGCTTTATAAGGAGATGAATCATGGTATTTAAAGCTAAAAGTCCTAAAATTAACATTGAAGAAGTTCGCGCCTTGTCTAAATTAGAAGGAGCGGCTCTTGCGAGAAAAAATCAACGTGACCAGGAATTGGAAGCCATCATCCGTGGGGAAGACCAGCGTATTCTCTTGGTGATTGGACCATGTTCATCTGATAACGAAGAGGCGGTTCTCGAGTATGCCAAGCGTCTATCTGCTTTGCAAGAAGAGGTCAAAGACCGTATTTTTATGGTCATGCGTGTCTATACAGCTAAACCTCGTACCAATGGAGATGGCTATAAGGGCTTGATTCATCAACCAAATGCGACAGAAGCTCCTAGCTTGATTAATGGAATCAAGGCTGTTCGCCAACTGCACTACCGTGTGATTACCGAGACGGGTATGACAACAGCGGATGAGATGCTTTATCCTGAAAATCTTCCGCTGGTGGATGATTTGATTTCTTATATGGCTGTTGGAGCTCGTTCTGTAGAGGATCAACAGCACCGTTTTGTAGCGAGTGGAGCAGATTTTTCAACAGGATTTAAAAATCCCACATCTGGAAATCTCAATGTTATGTTTAACGGGATTTACGCAGCGCAAAATAAACAGAGTTTCCTCTTCCTCGGTAAAGAGGTGGAAACAACAGGGAATCCATTGTCCCACGCCATTCTTCGCGGTGCCTTGAATGAATACGGGAAAAATATTCCTAACTACTACTATGACAATTTGATGGATACTATTGCCCAGTATGAAAAGATGGGCTTGGAAAATCCATTTATCATCATCGATACCAATCATGACAATTCAGGTAAGCAATATATGGATCAAATCCGTATCGTTCGTCAGACCTTGATCAACCGTGACTGGAATGAGAAGATCAAAAAATATGTTCGTGGTTTTATGATTGAGTCCTATCTAGAAGATGGACGTCAAAATGAACCAGAAGTTTTTGGTAAGTCCATTACAGATCCGTGTCTCGGATGGGACAACACAGAAGCACTTGTTCGCGAAATTTACCAAACGCTAGGAGAGTAAGATGGCATTTATCGAAAAAGGTCAAGAAATTGATATTGAAGCAATCAAGGCTGCGACCCAGTTGTCACCTGAAGCCTTGCGAAAGAAAGAAGCCCGCGATAGAGAGTTGGCAGCCATCATCTCGGGTGAGGACGACCGAATCCTTTTGGTGATGGGACCTTGCTCTTCAGACAATGAGGAAGCAGTGCTTGAATATGCTCGTCGCTTAGCAGACTTGCAGAAAAAAGTTGCAGATAAAATCTTTATCGTGATGCGTGTCTATACGGCTAAACCTCGTACTAATGGAGATGGCTATAAAGGCATGATTCATCAACCAAATACCAGCGAAGCGCCTAGTCTCATCAATGGTTTGCAGGCTGTTCGTCAGCTTCACTATCGTGTGATTACGGAGACGGGATTGACAACAGCTGATGAGATGCTTTATCCGTCAAATCTCGTTTTGGTTGATGACCTGGTCAGCTACCATGCTGTAGGGGCTCGTTCAGTGGAAGACCAAGAACACCGCTTTGTAGCGTCTGGTATTGATGCTCCGGTTGGGATGAAAAATCCAACATCTGGGAACCTTGGGGTCATGTTTAATGCCATCTATGCGGCTCAAAACAAGCAAACCTTCCTTTACCATGGCCAAGAAGTGGAAACTTCAGGAAATCCTTTGGCCCACGTTATCCTTCGTGGTGCCATGAACGAATATGGTAAAAATGAACCCAATTTCTACTATGAAACCCTCTTAAATGCCATCAATCGCTATGAGACTATGGGACTTGAAAATCCCTTCATTATCATCGATACCAATCATGACAATTCAGGCAAGCAGTATATGGAACAAGTTCGCATTGTTCGTCAAGCCTTGCTGAATCGTGACTGGAATGAAAAGATTAAAAAGACGGTTCGAGGCTTTATGATCGAATCTTACCTAGCAGACGGTCGCCAAAACCAACCAGAGGTCTTTGGCTGCTCCATAACTGACCCTTGTCTAGGTTGGGAAAATACAGTAGCCTTGGTAGAAGAAATTTATACCACCTTAACAAAATAAGTGAAAAGGATGGAGTTGGGGGAATCTCAGCTCCTTTTATGAGTATGATAGTTGGACACGGAATTGACATCGAAGAATTGGCTTCGATAGAAAACGCAGTTACACGACGTGAGGGCTTTGCTAAACGCGTGCTGACCCCTAAAGAATTGGAGCGTTTTACCAGTCTCAAAGGGCGCAGGCAGATCGAATACTTGGCAGGCCGCTGGTCGGCTAAGGAGGCCTTTTCCAAGGCTATGGGGACAGGAATTGGCAAACTGACCTTTCAGGATTTGGAAGTTTTGAACAATGAACGAGGCGCGCCTTATTTTAGTCAGGCACCATTTTCAGGAAAGATTTGGCTATCTATCAGCCATACAGATCAGTTTGTGACAGCCAGTGTCATTTTGGAGGAAAATCATGAAAGCTAGTCCACATAGACCAACCAAGGCTCTGATTCATCTGGGAGCTATTCGACAAAATATTCAGCAAATGGGGGCTCATATCCCTGAAAGAACGCTCAAGTGGGCAGTGGTCAAGGCCAATGCCTATGGTCATGGGGCTGTTGCCGTTGCGATGGCGATTCAGGACGATGTTGATGGATTTTGTGTTTCCAATATTGATGAAGCCATCGAACTTCGTCAGGCTGGACTCAGCAAGAAAATTCTCATCTTAGGAGTTTCTGAGCTAGAAGCTGTTTCTCTTGCTAAAGAATACGACATCACCTTGACAGTGGCTGGGCTGGAGTGGATTCAAGCGCTCTTAGCTAGGGAGACAGATTTATCTGGCTTAACTGTCCACCTCAAGATTGACTCAGGGATGGGACGGATTGGTTTTCGAGATTCCAGTGAGGCAGAGCAGGCTCAAGCCTTGCTCCAACAACACGGCGCTCGTGTTGAGGGGATTTTTACCCACTTTGCTACTGCAGATGAAGAATCAGATGACTATTTTAATGCCCAGTTAGAATGCTTTAAAACTATTTTGGCAAGTATGAAGGAAGTTCCAGAGCTGGTTCATGCCAGCAACTCAGCAACGACCCTCTGGCATGCTGAGACTATTTTCAATGCAGTCCGTATGGGAGATGCCATGTATGGTCTCAATCCTAGTGGAGAGGTCTTGGACTTACCCTATGATTTGACACCAGCCTTGAGTTTGGAGTCTGCCCTTGTTCATGTCAAGACAGTTCCAGCTGGAGCTTGCATGGGCTATGGAGCAACCTATCAGGCGGATAGTGAGCAAGTCATTGCGGCCGTGCCAATCGGCTATGCGGATGGTTGGACACGAGATATGCAAAATTTCACTGTCTTGGTAGATGGCCAAGCTTGCCCAATCGTCGGACGAGTTTCTATGGACCAAATCACCATTCGTTTGCCTAAGGTTTACCCGCTAGGAACAAAAGTCACCTTAATTGGCTCCGATGGTGACCAGGAAATCACAGCAACTCAGGTAGCGACCTACCGTGGAACCATTAACTATGAGGTGGTTTGCCTCCTCAGCGACCGCATTCCGAGAGAATATTATTAAAAAGAAAGGAGTAGAGCATGAATCTACACCAACCCTTGCATGTCTTGCCTGGTGTGGGACCAAAGTCAGCAGAGAAATACGCCAAACTAGGGATTGAAAACTTGCAAGACCTCTTGCTCTACTTTCCTTTCCGTTACGAAGACTTCAAGACCAAGCAGGTCCTGGAATTGGAAGATGGGGAGAAGGCGGTTCTGTCTGGTCAAGTCGTGACCCCTGCTAGTGTCCAGTATTATGGTTTCAAGCGCAATCGCCTGCGTTTTAGCCTCAAGCAGGGAGAGGTCGTTTTTGCGGTGAATTTTTTTAACCAGCCCTATCTGGCTGATAAGATAGAGTTGGGTGCAACTCTTGCTGTCTTTGGGAAATGGGACCGTGCCAAGGCCAGTCTGACTGGGATGAAGGTTCTGGCTCAGGTGGAAGATGACCTCCAACCTGTTTATCGTCTGGCTCAGGGAATCAGTCAGGCCAGTCTGGTTAAGGTCATCAAGACAGCTTTTGATCAGGGACTGGACCTCTTGATAGAGGAAAATCTTCCCCAGTCTTTGCTGGACAAATACAAACTCATGTCCCGTTGTCAGGCAGTTCGTGCTATGCATTTTCCAAAGGATTTGGCAGAATACAAGCAGGCCCTTCGCCGTATCAAGTTTGAGGAACTCTTTTATTTTCAGATGCAGTTGCAGACGCTCAAGTCTGAAAATAGAGTTCAAGGAAGCGGTCTGGTTCTGGAATGGTCTCAGGAAAAAGTGGAGGCTGTTAAAACAAGCCTGCCTTTTGCCCTGACCCAAGCTCAGGAAAAAAGTTTGCAGGAAATTTTGACCGACATGAAGTCCGACCACCACATGAATCGTCTCCTGCAAGGAGATGTGGGGAGCGGAAAAACGGTAGTCGCTGGCTTAGCCATGTTTGCGGCGGTGACAGCAGGCTACCAGGCTGCTCTCATGGTACCGACTGAAATCCTAGCAGAGCAGCACTTTGAGAGTTTACAGAACCTTTTTCCAGACTTGAAACTCGCTCTCTTGACAGGTTCCTTAAAAGCTGCAGAAAAAAGAGAAGTTTTAGAGACCATTGCCAAGGGTGAGGCTGACTTTATTATCGGAACCCACGCTCTGATACAGGATGGGGTTGATTATGCTCGTCTTGGTTTGATTATCATCGATGAGCAGCACCGTTTTGGTGTGGGCCAAAGGCGTATTTTACGGGAAAAAGGGGACAATCCTGACGTTCTCATGATGACGGCGACGCCCATTCCACGAACCTTGGCTATCACAGCCTTTGGAGATATGGATGTTTCCATTATTGACCAGATGCCAGCAGGGCGGAAGCCGATTGTGACGCGCTGGATTAAGCATGAGCAGCTGCCTCAGGTCTTGACTTGGTTAGAGGGGGAAATTCAAAAAGGTTCTCAAGCCTATGTCATTTCTCCCTTGATTGAGGAATCTGAAGCTCTGGATCTGAAAAATGCCATTGCCTTATCAGAAGAGTTGACGGCTCATTTTACTGGTAAGGCAGAAGTGGCTCTTCTACATGGTAAGATGAAGAGTGACGAAAAAGACCAGATCATGCAGGAGTTCAAAGAGAGAAAAACGGATATTCTGGTTTCGACGACGGTTATCGAGGTTGGGGTTAATGTTCCCAATGCGACCGTCATGATTATCATGGATGCCGATCGCTTCGGCCTCAGCCAGCTTCACCAGCTCAGAGGTCGTGTTGGTCGGGGGGACAAGCAGTCCTATGCTGTTCTTGTGGCTAATCCCAAGACGGACTCTGGGAAGGACCGCATGCGCATCATGACAGAAACCACCAATGGATTTGTCCTTGCGGAGGAAGATTTGAAAATGCGTGGTTCTGGTGAGATTTTTGGAACCAGACAGTCAGGACTTCCAGAGTTTCAAGTGGCTGATATTATCGAAGATTTTCCAATTTTAGAAGAAGCCAGGAAGGTTGCCAGCTACATTAGTTCAATAGAAGGATGGCGAGATGATCCGGAGTGGCGGATGATTGCTCTCCACCTAGAAAAAAGAGAACATCTGGATTAAGCCTTTTCTAAGAAATCTATAAGCTAGCTTTTAGGTTTGGGTCTTATACTAGAGTTATCAAAAAGAAACGAGGACTCTCACATGACTATTAAAGTAACCTACCAAAAGAAATTTCAGACTTTCAAACTAGAGAAAGGAGCTAGCACCTATTGATAAATAGAGAGCGGAAACGCTCTTTTTATTTTTATAAAATGGTCGGCTATAAATCAAACTTAGTCGAGTGATAAAAAGATATTAGTCTCCAAGCCTATTTACTCTTTGACTGAAGCTTGATATAATTGCCCCATCTGAGTAAAGAGGAGTGAAAAGAATGTTAGAAAGAAGAACGATTGCTATCCAAGATAGGTATGGAGAACGATTTCAGCATTGTTGGGGATGTGGTCCCAAGAATGATTTAGGCTTACATTTAAAAACCTATCCAAGTATAGATGGAAAGAGTTGTATTAGTCGGATAAAGCTTGAAAATGCTTATACTGGTGGAGTTCCATCAAATGTCTTTGGAGGAATGATAGCGACTATTTTTGATTGCCATGGCACGGCCTCAGCAGCTTGGTTTGCCCATCACCAAAAAGGGTTGGAACTGACGGAATCAACTGTGATAGGACGTTTTATTACAGCTCGCTTGGAGATTGATTACCTTAGTCCTAGTCCAATTGAAGATGAAATTGTGGTTACTTCTACTCTGGAGGAATTAGGGGAAAGAAAAGCAATTATTGCTATGGAGATGACAGTGGCTACTAAAGTCCGTGCCAAAGCCAAAATGGTAGCAGTTGCTGTGAAGGATCATATGTAAAACGGAAGATTAGAAGGTTAAGATTTTAAAACTACTTTCAGACGCTCTGTTTGAGGAAAGAGAATCTAAAATCACTTTCTATTTAGCATTCTTTCTTGCATTGCTTTCCCAGATATGCTAGAGTTGTGATAGCGATTACAAAATAGAAGGAGCATGCTATGAAAAATCCAGCTTTGTTAGAAGAAATCAAGACCTATCTAGGACGGGATGAGGTTCCTGAAGATTTTGATGCTTTCTGGGATGAGGAACTCAAAAAAGTTTCATCTCTTCCTGCCTACCAGTTGGAAGAAAGAGATTTCCACATTCCCCAAGTCAAGTGCAATGAGCTCACTTTTGAAGGAACCAATGAAGGCAAGGTCTATGCACGGGTCGTCCTTCCAAAGAGTGATGAGAAAGTTCCTCTAATTTTCCATTTCCATGGCTATATGGGACGTGGTTGGGACTGGACCGACATGCTGGCCTATACTGTGGCTGGTTACGGTGTTGTTTCTATGGATGTTCGAGGCCAATCGGGCTATTCGCAAGACGGCTCGCGCTCTCCACTAGGAAATACGGTTAAGGGACATATCATCCGTGGTGCTGTGGAAGGTCGGGAGCATCTCTTTTATAAGGATGTCTATCTGGATATTTACCAGTTGATCGAAATTGTTGCTAGTCTGCCACAGGTAGATGAGGAAAGACTTTCTAGCTATGGTGCCTCACAAGGAGGAGCTTTAGCCCTGGTTGCAGCAGCGCTCAATCCTCGGATTCAGAAAACAGTTGCCATCTATCCTTTCTTGTCAGACTTTAGACGGGTGCTTGAGATTGGCAATACTAGTGAGGCCTATGACGAACTCTTCCGTTATTTCAAGTTCCACGATCCTTTCCATGAAACAGAGGAGGAAATCATGGCGACCCTTGCCTATATCGATGTGAAAAATCTTGCCCATCGTATCAAAGGAGAGGTCAAGATGATTACGGGCTTGGATGACGATGTTTGCTATCCTATTACCCAGTTTGCGATTTACAACCGCCTAACTTGCGACAAGGCCTATCGCATCATGCCAGAGTATGCTCACGAAGCCATGAATGTTTTTGTCAATGACCAAGTCTATAACTGGCTCTGTGGCAGTGAGATTCCTTTTAAGTACGTAAGATAATGAATGAGAGAGCCCAGGAGCTCTCTTTTTATGTCCAAAACCTGAAAGTACTTTTAGAAAATTTAAAATATTAAAATATTCTTAAAAGTAAAATCTATTCTGTGGGAACACAGATATAAATATAAGACTTTATTGTATAATAAAGGAAAAGTCACTTGTGAAAGGAGGAAAAAGGCTGCCGGGTGGTTAAAAACTCGGGCTCAGCAGAAAATGGGAGAGGATTGGGAGCTCTCATTAAGTTGGATACTTTCTTGTAAAACTTGTCTCTTGAGAGACAATAAAAATTTTCAAAGAAAAAGAAAGCGCTTTATTTTATGAAAAATGAAAGGACAAACATGAATTACAAATCTTTACATCGGAAACAGCGATACGGAATTCGAAAATTTGCAGTTGGGGCGGCATCTGTAGTGATTGGTACAGTAGTATTTGGAGCAAATCCAGTCTTAGCTCAAGAGCAAGCCAATGCAGCAGGGGCCAATACAGAAACTGTCGAGCCTGGTCAAGGTTTATCAGAATTGCCAAAAGAAGCGTCCTCGGGAGATCTTGCTCATTTGGATAAAGATTTGGCTGGTAAATTGGCAGCAGCTCAAGACAACGGCGTTGAGGTGGACCAAGACCATTTGAAAAAAAATGAGAGTGCAGAGTCAGAAACCCCATCCTCTACGGAAACCCCTGCAGAAGAAGCAAATAAGGAAGAGGAATCAGAGGATCAGGGTGCTATTCCTCGTGACTATTACTCAAGAGATTTAAAAAATGCTAATCCTGTCCTTGAAAAAGAAGATGTTGAAACCAATGCAGCAAATGGTCAGAGAGTTGATTTATCAAATGAACTAGACAAACTAAAGCAACTAAAAAATGCTACAGTTCACATGGAGTTCAAACCAGATGCATCAGCTCCACGCTTTTACAATCTCTTCTCTGTATCCAGTGACACCAAGGAAAATGAGTACTTTACTATTTCGGTCCTTGATAATACAGCTCTTATTGAAGGGCGTGGCGCTAACGGGGAGCAGTTCTATGATAAGTATACAGATGCTCCTTTGAAAGTTCGCCCTGGACAATGGAATTCAGTGACCTTTACTGTTGAACAACCGACAACGGAGTTACCTCATGGTCGAGTTCGTCTCTATGTGAACGGTGTCTTATCCCGTACAAGTCTCAAATCTGGTAACTTCATTAAAGATATGCCAGATGTTAATCAAGCTCAACTTGGAGCAACCAAACGGGGCAATAAAACAGTTTGGGCATCAAACCTACAAGTTCGAAACCTAACTGTTTATGATCGTGCTTTAAGCCCAGATGAAGTTCAAACACGGAGTCAATTATTTGAAAGAGGTGAATTGGAACAGAAACTTCCTGAGGGAGCAAAAGTCACTGAGAAAGAAGACGTCTTTGAAGGTGGTAGGAACAATCAACCAAATAAAGATGGTATCAAGAGTTATCGTATCCCAGCTCTTCTCAAGACAGATAAAGGAACGCTGATTGCAGGAACGGATGAAAGACGTTTGCACCATTCTGACTGGGGAGATATTGGAATGGTTGTTCGTCGCAGCTCAGATAATGGAAAAACATGGGGAGACCGAATCGTAATCTCAAATCCTCGTGACAATGAGCATGCTAAACATGCAGATTGGCCATCTCCAGTCAATATTGATATGGCCTTGGTGCAAGACCCTGAAACAAAGAGAATTTTTGCAATTTATGACATGTTCCTTGAAAGTAAGGCAGTATTTTCTCTGCCAGGGCAAGCTCCGAAAGCTTATGAACAGGTGGGAGATAAAGTTTATCAAGTTTTATATAAGCAAGGAGAATCAGGTCGCTATACGATTCGAGAAAACGGAGAGGTTTTCGACCCTCAAAATAGAAAGACAGATTATCGTGTTGTCGTTGACCCTAAAAAACCAGCCTACAGCGATAAGGGAGATTTGTATAAAGGGAATGAGCTAATCGGAAATATTTATTTTGAATATAGCGAAAAGAATATTTTTAGAGTTTCCAATACCAACTACCTATGGATGTCCTACAGTGATGACGATGGGAAGACTTGGTCTGCACCAAAAGATATTACACATGGGATTCGGAAAGATTGGATGCACTTCCTAGGAACTGGACCTGGTACGGGGATTGCCTTGCGTACAGGACCTCATAAGGGAAGACTGGTGATTCCAGTTTATACAACAAACAACGTTTCCTACCTAAGTGGTTCACAATCATCTCGTGTAATTTATTCAGATGATCATGGTGAAACATGGCAAGCAGGGGAAGCAGTTAATGATAACCGCCCAATAGGCAACCAAACCATTCACTCTTCAACCATGAATAATCCAGGTGCCCAAAATACGGAGTCGACTGTTGTTCAGTTGAATAATGGGGATCTCAAGCTCTTTATGCGTGGGTTGACTGGTGATCTTCAGGTTGCGACCAGTCATGATGGAGGAGCAACGTGGGATAAGGAAATCAAACGATATCCTCAAGTAAAAGACGTTTATGTTCAAATGTCCGCAATTCACACCATGCATGAAGGAAAGGAATACATTCTACTCAGCAATGCTGGTGGTCCTGGACGAAACAATGGTTTGGTTCACCTAGCTCGTGTTGAGGAGAATGGTGAGTTGACATGGCTGAAACACAATCCTATACAAAGTGGTAAGTTTGCTTACAACTCACTCCAAGAACTCGGAAATGGCGAATATGGTTTGCTTTATGAGCATGCGGATGGCAATCAAAACGATTATACTTTATCCTATAAGAAATTCAACTGGGATTTCTTAAGCAAAGACAGAATTTCTCCTAAAGAAGCAAAAGTAAAATATGCTATCCAAAAATGGCCAGGCATCATTGCCATGGAGTTCGATTCGGAAGTATTGGTAAACAAGGCTCCGACCCTTCAATTGGCAAATGGCAAGACAGCAACCTTTATGACTCAGTACGATACAAAAACTCTCTTATTCACAATAGACCCAGAGGATATGGGTCAAAGGATTACAGGTCTAGCTGAGGGTGCAATTGAAAGCATGCACAATTTACCAGTTTCTTTAGCTGGCTCTAAACTAAGCGATGGTATTAATGGCAGTGAAGCTGCTATCCATGAGGTTCCAGAGTTCACAGGTAGTGTTAATGCTGAGGAAGCCCCAGTGGCAGAGATACCAGAGTACACTGGACCAATGGCAACAGTAGGTGAAGAACCAGCTCCTACAGTAGAAAAAACCGAATTCACTGGTGGAGTCAATGCTGAGGAAGCCCCAGTGGCAGAGATGCCAGAGTACACCGGTCCATTATCAACAGTAGGCGAAGAACCAGCGCCAACGGTTGAAAAGCCTGAATTTACAGGTGGGGTCAACGCTGTTGAGGCAGCAGTCCATGAACTTCCAGAGTTCAAGGGTGGTGTCAATGCAGTTCTAGCAGCCTCAAACGAACTTCCGGAATATAGAGGAGGTGCTAACTTTGTCTTGGCAGCTTCAAATGACCTGCCAGAGTATAAGGGAGGTGTCAATGGCGCTGAGGCAGCAGTCCATGAAGTGCCAGAGTACAAGGGAGACACCAATCTAGTATTAGTAGCTGCAGACAACAAACTGTCTCTAGGCCAAGATGTGACCTATCAAGCGCCAGCCGCTAAACAAGATGAACTTCCAAATACAGGAAGCAAGGAAACAAGCTCACTGATTTCCCTTGGTCTTGCAGGTGTTCTTTTATCCTTGTTTGCATTTGGCAAGAAGAGAAAAGAATAATAAGTAAAAGCTATTTGACTAGGTATCGGAAGAGATAGCAGGTTTTTCAGCCTGCTATCTTTCTTTATTAAATTTAGGTTGATTCGAAATCATAAGAGGTCTGAAACTACTTTCAGGATAGTCTGTTCTATAAAATAGTTTTGAAACTGAAATCTATTCTACTACAAGCTATTGAAAGCGCTTAACAAATGATATATAATAAGCCCATAAGAACAAGAAAGGGAGGAAAGGGGATGCCACAGATCAGCAAAGAAGCCTTGATTGAACAGATCAAAGATGGAATCATTGTCTCTTGCCAGGCACTTCCTCACGAACCGCTTTATACAGAAGCGGGAGGAGTCATTCCCTTGCTAGTCAAAGCGGCTGAGCAAGGTGGAGCAGTCGGTATCCGAGCAAACAGTGTTCGTGATATCAAGGAGATTAAGGAGGTTACGAAACTCCCGATTATCGGGATCATCAAACGTGACTATCCGCCACAGGAGCCATTCATTACAGCGACTATGAAAGAAGTTGATGAGTTGGCTGAACTAGACATTGAGGTCATTGCTCTGGATTGCACCAAACGTGAACGTTACGACGGTTTGGAAATTCAAGACTTTATCCGACAAGTCAAAGAAAAGTATCCACATCAACTCTTAATGGCTGATACCAGTACTTTTGAAGAGGGTATAGCAGCAGTTGAAGCCGGAATTGATTTTGTTGGAACAACCCTATCAGGTTACACCTCTTATAGTCCGAAAGTGGATGGTCCAGACTTTGAACTGATCAAAAAACTGTGTGAAGCAGGTGTGGATGTCATCGCTGAAGGGAAAATTCATACACCAGAACAAGCTAAGCAAATCCTTGAGTATGGGGTGCGAGGTATCGTTGTTGGTGGAGCTATTACTAGACCAAAAGAGATTACGGAACGCTTTGTTGCCGGTCTTAAATAACACAATCTCAAAAAAGAGGAGAGTGGTCGATGCGTCGGAGAAAATGAAAACGTATACAAATATAAAGAACTCATTATCCAATATGGATACGCTTATAAATTAGGAGAATACAGATGAAATTTAGAAAACTAGCTTGTACAGTACTTGCAGGTGCTGCGATTCTTGGCCTTGCTGCTTGTGGTAACTCTGGTGGAAGCAAAGATGCTGCAAATTCTGGTAGCGATAGCGGAAAAACAGAAATCACTTGGTGGGCATTCCCAGTCTTCACACAAGAAAAAACTGGTGACGGTGTTGGAACTTATGAAAAATCAATCATCGAAGCTTTTGAAAAAGCAAATCCAGATGTAAAAGTGAAATTGGAAACCATCGACTTCAAGTCAGGTCCAGAAAAGATCACAACAGCTATCGAAGCGGGAACAGCGCCAGACGTACTCTTTGACGCACCAGGACGTATCATCCAATACGGTAAAAATGGTAAATTGGCTGAGTTGAACGACCTCTTCACAGACGAATTTGTCAAAGATGTGAACAACGAAAATATCGTACAAGCAAGTAAGGCTGGAGACAAAGCTTACATGTATCCAATCAGTTCAGCTCCATTCTACATGGCTATGAACAAGAAAATGTTGGAAGATGCTGGAGTTGCAAACCTTGTAAAAGAAGGTTGGACAACTGATGACTTTGAAAAAGTTTTGAAAGCGCTTAAAGATAAAGGCTACACTCCAGGTTCATTGTTCAGTTCTGGTCAAGGGGGAGACCAAGGAACACGTGCCTTCATTGCAAACCTTTATGGCGGTTCTGTAACAGACAAAGACGTAACCAAATATACAACAGACGATCCTAAATTCGTCAAAGGTCTTGAAAAAGCTGCTAGCTGGATTAAAGACGGTCTATTGAACAACGGTTCACAATTTGACGGTGGAGCAGATATCCAAAACTTTGCCAACGGTCAAACTTCATACACAATCCTTTGGGCACCAGCTCAAAACGGTATCCAAGCGAAACTCTTGGAAGCAAGTAAGGTAGACGTGGTAGAAGTACCATTCCCATCAGACTCTGGTAAACCATCTCTTGAATACCTTGTAAACGGATTTGCAGTATTTAATAACAAAGACGATAAGAAAATCGCAGCTGCTAAGAAATTCGTTCAATTCATCGCAGATGACAAAGAATGGGGTCCTAAAGACGTAGTTCGTACAGGTGCCTTCCCAGTTCGTACTTCATTTGGCAAACTTTATGAAGACAAACGTATGGAAACAATCAGTGGCTGGACTAAATACTACTCACCATACTACAACACTATCGATGGATTTGCTGAAATGAGAACACTTTGGTTCCCAATGTTGCAATCTGTATCAAATGGTGACGAAAAACCAGCGGATGCTTTGAAAGCCTTCACTGAAAAAGCTAACGAAACAATTAAAAAAGCTACAAAACAATAAGCACTAAGTCAGATTGATTCCCCCCTTTTCCCTGTGCACTATGGTGTAAGAAAAGGGGGACTTTTGTTTGAAATGGTAGGAACTGTCACGAAATTAAAATGAAGTTCTTACATAAGCGAATCTTAAAAAATTTCATTTTGGTTTTAAAACAGTTCAAGAAAATCAAAAACTATTCTATTTGAAAGAGAGGTGCCGACTGTGAAAGTCAATAAAATTCGTATGCGGGAAACAGTGATTTCCTACGCTTTCCTAGCACCAGTGTTATTCTTCTTTGTCATCTTTGTCTTGGCTCCTATGATTATGGGATTCATTACAAGTTTCTTTAACTACTCCATGACTAAATTTGAGTTTGTAGGCTTTGACAACTACATTCGCATGTTTAAAGACCCTGTCTTTATGAAGTCTTTGATCAATACCGTTATCCTGGTTATTGGATCTGTTCCGATTGTGGTTCTCTTCTCGCTCTTTGTAGCATCTCAAACCTATCATCAAAATGCTATTGCTCGTTCTTTCTATCGTTTCGTCTTCTTCCTACCGGTTGTAACAGGTAGTGTTGCCGTAACGGTTGTATGGAAATGGATCTATGACCCTCTATCAGGAATTTTGAACTTTGTCCTTAAGTCAAGCCATGTCATCAGCCAAAACATTTCTTGGCTGGGTGACAAAAACTGGGCTTTGCTAGCGATTATGATCATCCTTTTGACAACATCTGTTGGTCAACCGATTATCCTTTATATCGCTGCTATGGGAAATATTGACAACTCACTAGTTGAAGCAGCGCGTGTTGACGGTGCGACTGAATTCCAAGTCTTCTGGAAGATTAAATGGCCTAGCCTTCTTCCAACAACTCTTTACATCGCGATTATTACGACTATCAACTCATTCCAATGTTTCGCCTTGATTCAGCTCTTGACTTCTGGTGGTCCAAACTACTCAACAAGTACCTTGATGTACTACCTTTACGAAAAAGCCTTCCAATTGACAGAATACGGCTATGCAAATACCATCGGTGTCTTCTTGGCAGTGATGATTGCCATTGTCAGCTTTGCTCAATTCAAGATCCTCGGAAACGACGTAGAATACTAAAGAAAGGAGACAGCTATGCAATCTACACAAAAGAAACCCTTAACAGCTTTCACTGTTATTTCAACGATTATCTTGCTCTTGTTGACCGTGCTGTTCATCTTTCCATTCTACTGGATTTTGACAGGGGCCTTCAAATCACAACCGGATACCATTATGATTCCGCCACAGTGGTTCCCTAAAGCTCCAACAATGGAAAACTTCCAACAACTCATGGTGCAAAACCCTGCCATGCAGTGGATGTGGAACTCTGTATTTATTTCATTAGTAACTATGTTCTTGGTTTGTGCAACCTCTTCTCTAGCAGGTTATGTATTGGCTAAAAAACGTTTCTATGGTCAGCGCATTCTTTTTGCAGTCTTTATCGCTGCCATGGCTCTTCCAAAACAAGTTGTCCTTGTACCATTGGTACGTATCGTCAACTTCATGGGAATTCACGATACTCTTTGGGCAGTTATCCTGCCTTTGATTGGATGGCCATTCGGGGTCTTCCTCATGAAACAGTTCAGTGAAAATATTCCAACAGAGTTGCTTGAATCAGCTAAAATCGACGGTTGTGGTGAAATTCGTACCTTCTGGAGCGTAGCCTTCCCTATCGTGAAACCAGGATTTGCAGCCCTTGCAATCTTTACCTTCATCAATACTTGGAACGACTACTTCATGCAGTTGGTTATGTTGACTTCACGTCAAAACTTGACCATCTCACTCGGGGTTGCGACCATGCAGGCCGAAATGGCAACCAACTATGGGTTGATCATGGCAGGTGCAGCTCTTGCAGCCGTGCCAATCGTAACCGTCTTCCTTGTCTTCCAAAAATCCTTCACTCAAGGTATAACTATGGGAGCGGTCAAAGGTTAAGAAAAGTAAATTAGTGTATCAAGATTGCAGAAGTGGTCTTGACATGCCATGGAAATATAGAGTTATAAGTGTCTACAAAATGGAGAGTATGCAGTTACTTCGTGAAGTTTTGTCAGACACTTATAAACTTAAGAATGAACTCTTTTCATGATGCTAGATAGAGTAGGTTCGTTTTAGGGTAACTATTTCCCGCTTTAGTGGTATCTAAGATAAGCAATTAACGCTTATCTTAGACGGAATTTTTGAGACTGACGATGAAGGAGTGAAAGGCTCAAAAATTAGGAATGAAATTCCGAAGGAATTTGCTTCCGTCCGCACTGTTACAGGGAAATAGAGGAAGGATAATTCGGAACTGAAAACTAGTAACTATCAGAAACGAAGGAAACAGTATGATTTTTGACGATTTGAAAAACATCGCCTTTTACAAAGGGATTCATCCCAATCTAGAAAAGGCTATCGACTATCTCTATCAGCACCGTAAGGATTCTTTCGAACTCGGTAAGTATGAGATTGACGGGGACAAGGTCTTTCTAGTTGTTCAGGAAAATGTCCTCAATCAAGCTGAAAATGATCAATTTGAGCATCATAAGAACTATGCAGACTTGCATTTGCTGGTAGAAGGACATGAATACTCGAGCTACGGTTCACGTATCAAAGACGAGGCAGTAGCATTCGACGAAGCGAGCGACATTGGCTTTGTCCATTGTCATGAAAAATACCCACTTTTGTTGGGCTATCACAATTTTGCGATTTTCTTCCCAGGAGAACCTCACCAGCCAAATGGCTACGCAGGGATGGAAGAAAAGGTTCGCAAATATCTCTTTAAAATTTTGATTGATTAAAAGAATCAGGAGGAGCAAACATGGCACAAAAAGGAGTAAGCCTTATCAAGGCAGCATTTGATACAGATAATTTTCTCATGCGTTTCAGTGAGAAGGTCTTGGATATCGTGACAGTCAATCTTCTTTTTGTCGTCTCTTGTTTGCCCATCGTAACGATTGGAGTGGCGAAAATCAGCCTCTATGAAACCATGTTTGAGATTAAGAGAAGCAGACGGGTACCAGTATTTAGAACTTATCTAAGAGCCTTCAAGCAAAATCTGAAACTGGGGCTTCAGTTAGGTCTGTTAGAGTTAGGCATTGTGTCATTAAGCCTTCTAGATCTCTATCTCTTCTGGGGTCAGACAGCTTTGCCTTTCCAGGTTGTGAAAGCTATTTGTTTGGGGATTCTCATCTTCCTCACTCTCGTGATGTTGGCTAGTTATCCCATCGCTGCGCGCTATGATTTGTCTTGGAAAGAAGTGCTGCAAAAAGGGCTTATCTTGGCAAGTTTTAACTTTCCATGGTTCTTCCTCATGTTAGCCATTCTATTTCTCATAGTGATGGTTCTTTATCTATCCGCCTTCACTCTCCTTTTGGGTGGGTCAGCTTTTATCCTCTTTGGTTTTGGTTTGCTGGTCTTTCTCCAAGCAGGATTGATGGAGAAAATCTTCGCCAAATACCAGTAGGATGGCTTGTTTCTGAAACTACTTTCAATCGTTACAGTTTTTAAAATACAAGTAGAAACTAAAATCTAAGTGTATACAAGATATTGAAAGCGATTTTCACAAGGTGTATACTAAACTTGTAAAAAATAGAACTGCTCTCAGCAGAAAAAAGAAATCTTAGGAGAAAATCTATGTCAGATTTGAAAAAATACGAAGGTGTCATTCCAGCCTTCTACGCATGTTATGATGATCAAGGAGAAGTCAGTCCAGAGCGTACGCGTGCCTTGGTTCAATACTTCATTGATAAGGGAGTTCAAGGTCTCTATGTCAACGGTTCTTCTGGTGAATGTATCTACCAAAGTGTGGCAGACCGCAAATTGATTTTGGAAGAAGTCATGGCAGTTGCCAAAGGGAAATTGACCATTATCGCTCACGTAGCTTGCAACAATACCAAAGATAGTATGGAGCTTGCTCGCCATGCGGAAAGCTTGGGAGTAGATGCTATCGCAACAATCCCACCTATTTACTTCCGTTTGCCTGAGTACTCAGTTGCCAAATACTGGAATGATATCAGTGCTGCAGCTCCAAACACAGACTACGTGATTTATAACATTCCTCAATTGGCAGGAGTTGCTTTGACTCCAAGTCTTTATACTGAAATGTTGAAAAATCCTCGTGTTATCGGTGTTAAGAACTCTTCTATGCCAGTTCAAGATATCCAAACCTTTGTCAGCCTTGGTGGAGAAGACCACATCGTATTCAATGGTCCAGATGAACAGTTCCTAGGTGGTCACCTCATGGGTGCTAAGGCTGGTATCGGTGGTACTTATGGTGCGATGCCAGAACTCTTCTTGAAACTCAATGAGTTGATTGCTGAGAAAGATTTGGAAACAGCGCGTGAATTGCAATACGCTATCAATGCAATCATTGGCAAGCTCACTTCTGCACATGGAAATATGTACGGTGTGATCAAAGAAGTCTTGAAGATCAATGAAGGACTTAACATTGGATCAGTTCGTTCACCATTGACGCCAGTGACTGAAGAAGATCGACCAGTTGTAGAAGCAGCTGCAGCCTTGATTCGTGAAACCAAGGAGCGCTTCCTCTAATTCATAAGGAGGTATTTATGACACACTACGTTGCAATTGATATCGGTGGAACCAACATCAAATATGGTTTGATTGACCAAGAAGGCCAACTTGTTGAATCGCATGAAATGCCAACCGAGGCGCATAAGGGTGGACCTCATATCTTACAAAAGACAAAAGATATCGTAGCCAGCTATTTAGAAAAAGGCCCAGTAGCAGGTGTTGCCATTTCTTCTGCAGGAATGGTGGATCCAGATAAGGGTGAGATTTTCTATGCTGGTCCTCAGATTCCCAACTATACAGGAACCCAGTTCAAGAAGGAAATCGAGACGAGTTTTGCGATTCCTTGTGAGATTGAAAATGATGTCAACTGTGCAGGTCTGGCTGAGGCAGTATCTGGTTCAGGCAAGGGAGCGAGTGTCACACTTTGCTTGACCATTGGAACAGGTATCGGTGGTTGCTTGATTATGGATGGGAAGGTTTTCCATGGATTTAGCAATTCGGCCTGCGAAGTCGGTTACATGCACATGCAGGATGGAGCTTTTCAGGATCTTGCTTCTACGACAGCCTTGGTAGAATATGTAGCAACAGCTCATGGCGATCCAGTTGATCAGTGGAATGGCCGACGCATTTTCAAGGAAGCTACTGAAGGAAACAAGATTTGTATGGCTGGTATTGACCGCATGGTAGACTATTTAGGAAAAGGTCTGGCAAATATTTGCTACGTTGCCAATCCAGAAGTGCTCATTCTCGGTGGCGGGATCATGGGGCAAGAGGCTATCCTCAAACCGAAGATCCGCACAGCCTTGAAGGCGGCCTTGGTGCCAAGCCTAGCTGAAAAAACACGATTGGAATTTGCCCATCACCAAAACACAGCAGGAATGTTGGGAGCCTATTATCATTTCAAAACAAAACAATCCTAGTTTGGAACTATAGAATTAAGAAAAACACTTAATCACTACTTGAGTGAAAACTGTTTTGCTTAATTCTTTTTTTATTGAAAAATTTAAGCCAAAGGAGGTAATCGTGAGAAACTAGGAGAAAATAAGCATCTTGTATGAAAGGTTGAAGCGAGAGCAATTCTATCATCAAATTCAACTAGTGTTTAGTTTGAGTAAATGAGAAAATGTGGAAAAATGATATAATGAGATGGACGAAAAATTAACAAATTAAAATTTCTAGAGGTGAGAGAAGTGTGGCAACACATCCAACTTAAATCGAAATACTATAAAATTACGAGGAGATTGTAAGATGAGTAATTATATAAAATTAAATGAAGATAGATGGAATAATGTAAAAAATGACTATACTGAGCCATTGACACAGGAAGAATTAGAAGAAGTTAGAAAGCATCCAATTTCTGTCGCCTTAACTGTGGGGAAAAAAGTTCCGATAGAATGGTTTGAAAAAGCAAACGGGAAAAAGATATTAGGGTTAGCTTGTGGTGGTGGACAGCAGGGTCCCGTTTTTGCTGCAAAAGGTTATGATGTCACCATCATGGATTTTTCTAAATCACAATTAGAAAGAGATGAAATGGTTGCTAAAAGAGAAGGTTTAAAAATCAATACCGTTCAAGGCGATATGACAAAACCATTTCCATTTGAAGATGAAACCTTTGATATTGTTTTTAATCCGGTTTCAAATGTGTACATAGAGGATTTAGAAAACATGTATAAAGAAGCCTCTCGCGTATTGAAAAAGGGCGGTTTGTTAATGGTCGGATTTATGAATCCTTGGATCTACATGTATGATGCTGACACTGTATGGGACAAACCCGATGAGGAATTACTGTTAAAATTTTCAATCCCTTTTAATTCAATAGAGCTTGAAGAGGAAGGCAAAATCACCATCAATCCAGAATATGGATATGAATTTAGCCATACCTTAGAAAATCAGATTAGAGGACAACTAAAAAATGGTCTCGCTATGATCGATTTTTATGAATCGTGTGACAAAAGACATCGATTGTCACGTTTTGGAAATGACTACATCGCTACACTCTGCATTAAACTATGATATTATAGAACGTACTTCTGAAGAATAGCTCGTTTTATTTTACGATTAGAATTTCCCATACCCAAAATAACGCAGGGATGTTGGGTGCCTATTATCATTTTATACTCAATGAAAACCAAAGAGCAAAGTAGGGAAGCTAGCCGTAGGTTGCTCAAAGCACAGCTTTGAGGTTGTAGATAAGACTGACGAAGTCAGTTACCTATACCTACGGCAAGGTGAAGCTGACGTGGTTTGAAGAGATTTTCGAAGAGTATTAAAACAAAACAATCCTAGTTTGGTTTAACCAAACTAGGATTTTCTAACACGTTTTTGTCTACGATAGCCGTTGAGCTTTTTGTTTTCCCAATAACTATTAAAGATTTTTTCTTTGCTATCGCGATTGATTTCTAAAAAGTAGGCATAAATCAAATCTATTAAAATGAGCATAGGGAGTTGAGCGGAAATACGCTGGATGTAAGAAGATTGACTATGGCTTGCCACAAGGACCGTTTCGGTGTAGGCCTGACTGTTTTTGTTTGGAGCGCTGGTAAATAAAATGGTCTTGGCACCCATTTCCTTGGCATCCAACAAACTATCGAGGACGGATTGGGTAGTTCCTGATAGGGAAAAGCCAAGTACCAGACAGTTTTCATCCATGATACTGGTCGTCCAAGCAAAGCCATCCTGATCGGTCAAAGCTTCACAGACAACACCTAGTCGCATAAAGCGCAGTTTCATCTCACGGGCAATCAGACCAGAACTTCCCGTCCCAAAGAAGTAAACTCGTTCTGCGTCATCGATTAATTGGGCGACGCGTTCCAGTTGTTCTTCGTCAATCAAATCCTGTGTTTGTTCTCGCATGATACTGTAGCTTCGCAAAACACGTTTGGTTAAAGGACTGTGTTTGTGCGAATGAGTGTCCGGTTTACTAGCTTGGTGCTGGTATTGAAAGACGAATTCTCGGTAGCCTGTAAAACCACACTTTTTGGCAAAGCGGGTCAAGGCTGCTTGGGAGATATGTAATTTCTGGGTAACTTGCTGAGAAGAGAGATCATCTTGGATCGTTTCAGCTTGCAAAAAATAGCGAGCGATTTCTTGCTCGAGCTCGGTTAATTCTTCAAAATGGAGGTCGATTATGGTTGCGATATCTGGCTTGTTCATGAGGCTCCTTTTTATGAGTCAAAGTCTTAAAGGTTAACGCTTTCCTAACTATTACTATCATTATATCATAGAAAATAGGATAACCAAATAAAAAGGCATTTTCAGTTAAAAGTCAAAAAATGCTTCGACTTTTCCAAGAGTTTCTCCGTAAAATATGGTACAATGAAATGTACTGAGCTTCACCTGTTTGCTCTATTATTTTAGGGGAAATAAGGGTAAAAATCAGAAATTTTTCTAGAAAAGAGTCTTAGCTGTATGAGAAAATTTAATAGCCATTCGATTCCGATTCGGCTTAATTTACTATTTGCGATTGTCATCCTGCTCTTTATGGCCATTATTGGTCGTTTGTTATACATGCAGGTGCTCAATAAAGATTTCTATGAAACAAAATTGGCCTCAGCCAGCCAAACAAGGGTAACAACCAGTTCAGCTCGTGGACAGATCTATGATGCGGCAGGGAAACCCTTGGTAGAAAATACTGTCAAGCAGGTTGTTTCTTTCACACGAAACAATAAAATGACGGCAGCTGAACTGAAGGAGACAGCCAAGAAACTCCTCACATATGTAAATGTAACTTCCCCAGATCTGACAGATCGACAGATTGCAGACTACTACTTGGCGGACCAGGATATTTACAAAAAAACAGTCGAATCCTTGCCAAGCGATAAACGCCTGGATTCAGATGGGAACCGCTTATCGGAAGCGACACTTTACAATAATGCGGTTGAAAGCATTGACGTGAGTCAACTTAATTATACAGATGACCAGAAAAAGGAAATCTATCTCTTTAGTCAGCTCAATGCTGTTGAAAATTTTGCAACGAGCACCATTTCTACGGATGCCTTAGATGATACCCAAGTTGCTCTCGTTGCATCAGCGTCCAAGGAATTACCAGGTATCAGCATTTCAACCTCATGGGATCGTAAAGTACTGGATACATCTTTATCAACAATCGTTGGTAGCGTTTCAAATGAGAAGTCAGGACTTCCAGCAGAAGAAGTTGATGCCTATCTCAAAAAAGGCTATTCTCTCAATGACCGAGTGGGAACTTCCTATCTTGAAAAGCAATATGAAGATGTTCTTCAAGGAAAACGTTCCGTAAAGGAAATCCACCTCGACAAACACGGAAATATGGAAAGTGTGGAAAATGTCGAAGAAGGAAGCAAAGGAAACAATATCAAGTTAACGGTTGACCTAGCTTTCCAAAATGGTGTGGACGACCTACTCAAGAGCTACTTTAACTCAGAGTTGGGTAACGGTGGAGCCAAATATTCTGAAGGGGTTTACGCCGTAGCCCTTAATCCTAAAACCGGAGCAGTTTTGGCCATGTCAGGTGTCAAGCATGATGTCGAATCCGGAAAATTAAGTTCAGATTCGCTTGGAACGATAACCAATGTCTTTGTGCCAGGATCTGTCGTTAAGGCAGCGACCATCAGCTCTGGTTGGGAAAATGGAGTCTTGTCAGGCAATCAAACCTTGACAGACCAGCCGATTGTTTTCCAAGGTTCGGCCCCTATCAATTCATGGTATACCTTGTCCTATGGCTCTTTCCCTATCACAGCAGTTGAGGCTTTGGAATACTCTTCTAATACTTACATGGTTCAAACTGCGCTAGGAATCATGGGACAAACCTACACACCAAATATGACAGTCGCAACGGGACAGTTAGAGACTGCAATGGGCAAATTGCGATCAACCTTTGGGGAATATGGACTCGGAGCTTCAACAGGGATTGACCTCCCAGATGAATCCACAGGATTTACGCCGAAAGAATTTGATTTGGGGAACTATATCAATAATTCCTTTGGTCAGTTTGATAACTACACACCGATGCAGTTAGCTCAGTATGTCGCAACCATTGCAAACAATGGCGTACGTTTGGCTCCTCACATCGTTGAAGGGGTTTATGGAAACAATGACCAAGGTGGCCTAGGTAGTCTGGTTCAAGAAACAGCCACTAAGGAACTAAACAAGGTCAATATCTCAGAATCAGATATGGCTATCTTGCAGCAAGGTTTCTATCAAGTTTCGCATGGAACGAGTGCTCTGACAACTGGTCGTGCCTTTTCAAATGGCGCAGCCGTTTCCATCAGCGGGAAAACGGGTACTGCCGAAAGTTACGTTAATGGCGGTCAAAAAGCCAATAATACCAACGCAGTCGCCTATGCACCGACCGAAAATCCTCAAATTGCGGTCGCAGTCGTCTTTCCTCATAATACCAACCTTACAAACGGTGTCGGACCTTCAATTGCACGAGACATTATCAATCTTTATCACCAACACCATCCAATGAATTAGAAAGGAACTTATGCTGTATCCAACACCTATTGCCAAGCTGATTGATAGCTATTCAAAGTTACCAGGTATCGGAATCAAAACGGCTACCCGCCTAGCCTTCTATACCATTGGAATGTCTGATGATGATGTCAATGAATTTGCCAAGAATCTCCTGTCTGCTAAACGGGAATTGACCTATTGTTCCATCTGTGGTCGCCTGACGGATGATGACCCTTGCTCGATCTGTACGGATCCGACTCGAGACCAGACAACGATCTTGGTGTTAGAGGATAGTCGCGATGTGGCTGCTATGGAAAATATCCAAGAATACCATGGACTCTATCATGTCTTGCACGGCCTCATTTCTCCTATGAATGGCATCAGCCCAGACGATATCAACCTCAAGAGTCTCATGACCCGTCTCATAAATAGTGAGGTTTCAGAGGTGATCGTGGCAACCAATGCGACAGCGGATGGAGAAGCGACATCGATGTATCTCTCTCGTCTCCTCAAACCAGCTGGTATCAAGGTCACTCGCCTAGCACGAGGTCTAGCCGTGGGAGCTGATATCGAGTATGCGGACGAAGTCACACTCTTACGAGCCATTGAAAATCGGACAGAGTTGTAGGAGTCAGTTAAAACATAGCTCATTTTGACACATAAGACGAGCCCTAGGAATTTTTCTAGGGCTTGTCTTTTTCTGTTTCTCACGAGAGGTGAACAAGCCTTGCTAATAAGACTAGTCAAACTATAAGGCATCAGAAAACGGGTTTCCAAAATGACTAGTACCGTCTTTGTCAAACTCATTCAGTGAGCGATAGAGTTTACTCTAAGGAGATGAGCGCATTTGCCCTTAGGATTTGTTTTGAAATCATACTATTTTTGTGTTATGATATGGTCAATATACAATGAATAAGGGGAGTTTGAAGTATGGGTGGAAAGATAAAATCTAGCACGATAGCAGCAGAGGCAGCTATTAATGAATTGGTCGGGTATGACACGAGCAAGAAGCAAAATCAGCAAGTAGAATTTTCATATACTTCTGAAATCGCTGGGATGGAAGCGGGACGTCAGGCCTGCAACCAAATGCTTCAGGCAGTCAGTGATTTCAGCTCGGCTGTTTTGACCCAAGCAAATAAGTTTCCAGAAATTGCTCATAAGATTGAAAAACGCGACGTAGAGCTGGCTAAGAGATGGGAACATTAAAAATGGCAGATAAGAACGAAGAAAAACGCTACAAACTTTGGAGAGAAATTGTCAAGATTGACGATAAAGAAGAAAGTCTTCAGACTCTAAAAAGACAATATGAACAGCAGCTAACTCACTTTCACTCAGAAATCCAGAGCATCCACCATCGTATGGCGACTCTATTGGCTCTCTCACCCAGTTCTCGTCAAATGATAGAGCAAATCGAAAGTGAAAATAGAACCATTCAGCGACAGGTCAACTCCTATGTAGATGAGGAACTGGATGAATTGGGAAAACAAACGAAGAAGGCACGTCGGTCTTTCGATGAAGCCAGAGAAGAACTGATATCAGAAAGGAACCGGCTACCATGGGAGTAAAATACAGTGCACAAGAATCCCAAGAATTGATTCAGGCCATGACTAACAATCTCCAAGTCGCAAATGAAGTCACGGACCGCTTATCTAGTGGATGTGACCACCTGATTTCCTCTTTAGACTCAGGTGAGCTGACAGGAGCAGCCTACACAGCTGGGAAGGGTCTCTTTACAGAGATTATCATCCCTAGCATCAAGAAGTTACAAGCAGCGATAGATGATATCCAACTAGAGTTGACCTCCTACAAAAATGCAGATGCTCAGGTCTCTGGATATGGAGATTTGGACCTGGACCAGCTCAAGAAACTGAAAAAATTGAGAGAAGAGCAGCTAGCTATCGTAGAAGCTCAGATTCAAGCGAGGGAGAACTGGTTAAATCAAATCAAAGATCTCTTTACACTTAATTGGGGGAAAGCTTTCTCTGAGAAGACCATCCTCTACAATACTAAGTCTCAAATCGAGTCAGGTATTCAGGATTTGGATGACAAGATTGAAAAACTAGAATTTTTTGTCTCACAAGTTTCCCAGTATTTCAGTGATAGTCTAGAAGTCCTTAGCTTAGCGATTCAAGGAGCTACGCAACTAAGTAAAATCATTGTCGATAGCGATGGCAACTACTATGCGGACGGTCTGGACATGAGCTGGGTGCAAAAGATGAAGGATGTGAAGATTGTTTCGCATGCCAAAAGAGATTTTCAAGACTCTGAAACTCGTGCCATCAATAAAGCTTCTAGGGATATGATGCTATCGGACGATGGTGATGCCTACTATCGTGCTGAATTAAAGAAGCGCTTAAAAGGTCACGACAAGTCCGAATGGGATAAAATAATCGACGACTACAATCACACTCTTAAGATTGATGAAACAGGGAATATCATTGAAATTCATTCCTTGGAGCAAGGCTATGTCGTTTTAAAAAATGGGAAGTATGATGATGATTATACTCATTTGGTTAACAAAAAGCTTGATGAACTAAAAGCCCAAAACTTTGAAGCAAATTCAGTCGAATTTTGGAGTGGAGTAGCTCAAATTTTCTCTGGTTTAGGAGTCTACTTTGCGAGTGGTGCTCTCGAAACATTGAGTATAATGGCTAGTCCACCAACAATGGGAGGAAGTCTCGTAGTTGGTACCGCAGTATCTGTATCAGTGGTACAATATGGAAATGTACTGATATCTAGTGGAGCAGTAACTAGCTTATCAGCTATTACAAATACGGCCTTACTAAATGGCGAAATTCAGGTTAATTATTCTAGCAACTACGATAGCTGGAAGGCCAATAAACCTACGAGTAAGACTTTTGGGACTGTTGAAGGAAAAGTAAAAGGAAAGAAAGGGAATATTCGCGTAGATGCAGAACCCCATAGTGGTAAAGTTCAGATTCAGTCAGGGGGAGGAAAATCAGGTTATAGAGTTAATGCCCATAGGGGAATGGATGAAATTGTCGATGCAGCAAGTGCTAGAGAATGGATTGATGATATTTCAGAATTGAATAAATTATCAAATTATGAAAAAAATCAATTAGTCAAATATATTTTAAAAGCTGTTAAGTGGTTAAAATCATAGGAGGAAAAATGAAAGTTTACATCAAAGGCGATTACACCAAAGAAATTCCATTTGATTACATGGAACTAGCGAAAAGGATGTGGTTTGAGGAAAAAGATGGAAAAGAGCCGGATTTGTCGTATGCTGGGTATCTAGAACTACCAATTGAGAAACTTTCTATTCACTTAGAATTAGACAAGAAAACTCATGATGATAGATGGAAAAGTGTTCAGATTAAGGAAGGGATAAAGTATGATTTTTTATCCCATAAGTCAGAATATATACAGTTAGACTATGAAGATGCTATCATGTCGGACTTTCGTGAGAAAGGTGAATGTTTAAGAATTGCTTCTAAGCACCTTGACCTTCTCACTGTTGATAAACGAGCTATGTATATTATGGCCATTGAAATTGCGACTGCTATTGATGGTCAGATTAGCGAAGATGATAAAGAGAGCTGGTTAAGTGTGGAGGAATTTAAAAACCGGCATGAGGATATCCTTTCGATGAGTTATGAAGAAGCTAATGAGCTGAGTTTGGGAGAAATTCCGTTTATGGACGATGTAAGAGACCCAGTCTGGGAAGAAGATGACCGTAGAAATGAAGAATACATCAAAATCCATGGCGAGCCAGTTTATGATGACGAGGAAGACGAGTGAAACTATATCTTAAAGGCAACTACGAAACTAGTATATACCAAAACTGTATGGAATATCCTTGGAAAATGTGGTTCAAAGAGCGAAAAGGAATTCCACTTGATTTTTCCTATGCTTGGGATGAAGATTTACATTTAAATTTACGGTTGGATAAATTTAAATATAATGACGAACGTTGGGAGAGTGCAAATTTTAATACAAATATAAACCCTTGGAAGACATTTGAATATGAAAACTTGACATTGGATCTAGAAAATTCTTATGAAAGCGATGGACGTGAGAAAGGTGATTGTTTGCGGATTATTTCCACTCATCTAGATATTCTAACGGTTGATAAGCGAGCGCTCTATATCATGGCGATTGAGGTAGCATCTGCCATTGACGGTCAAATCAGCGAAGACGACAAAGAAACATGGCTGAGTATTGAAGAATTTAAAACGAAACATGCAGACCTGCTGAATTTGACCTACGACGAAGCAGTCGATATTAGTTTGGAAGAACTAGAGGTTATGGAGGCGATTGATGAACCCCTTTGGGATGAATTACACAGAGGATGGGAAGAATACATCAAAATCCATGGTGAACGAGTTTATGACGATGAGGAAGACGAGTGAGAATTTACATCAAAGGTGATTACACCAAAGAAATTCCATTTGATTATTTAGAACTAGCGAAGAGAATGTGGTTTGAAAGTTATCAAGGAGAAGGCATCCCACTCTCCTATTCTGGTTTTCTTCAAATCAGAGATAGGAATGATATAGCAATTCATCTAAAACTAGATAAACAGGATTATGATGAACGTTGGTTGCATGTTCCGATACAAGAAGGGATAAAATACCGTTTTTATTCACAAATTGATGAAGATCTAAATTTGGAATTTGAGAATGCTTATGTAACTGATTTTCGCGAAAATGGAGACTTTTTGCGTTTGGCTTCTACCCATCTTGAATTGCTCACTCTTGATAAAAGAGCGTTCTATATCATGGCCATTGAGATTGCCACAATCTTTAATGGACAAATTAGCGAAGATGACAAGAAAACATGGATAACAATCGAGGAATTCAAGGAAAAACATAAAGATATCTTATCTCTAACCTTTGAGGAAGCAAATGAGATGAGTTTGGAAGAAATTCAAACGATTGACGCTATTGATGATCCCATCTGGAAAGAATTAGATAGGGAGCGTGAGGAGTATATCCGAATCCATGGAGAGGTAGAGTTGGACGACGACGAGGAAGATGAGTGAGAATATATATCAAAAGTGATTTTAAGCAAAAAATAACCTTTACGACAAGAGAGCTTGTTTGGAAAATGTGGTTTAAAGAAAGAAATGGTCAAAAAATAAGTTTCTCAAATGTCGGGGATGATGAGATGTTGCAGGATGATTTTTACTTTGGTGTTCGGTTACACAAATGGTCTTCAGTTGACGAAAGATGGGATAAGGCTCCTTTTATAATTCCTAGTAATCCTTGGTTGTCTTTGGAATATGAGAGTATAACACTTGAATTTGAAAAAACTTTCATTACAGAGTGGAGAGAACGTGGAGATTATCTACGTATCGCAACATCCCATATAGATGTTTTAACCGTAGATAAACGTGCTATGTATATCATGGCAGTCGAGGTAGCTTCTGCTATTGACGGGCAGATCAGTGAGGATGACAAGCAGACCTGGATGGATGTAGAGACATTTAAGGAGTTGCACAAGGATGTTCTTTCACTGACTTATGATGAAGCGGTTGAAATTAGTTTGGAAGAATTAAAGACAATGATACCAGTAAGAGATCCGCTATGGGAAGAAGAAGAACGGCTTCGCGAAGAATATATTAAAATCCATGGTGAACGTGTTTATGACGACGAGGAAGACGAGTGAAACTATATCTTAAAGGCAACTACGAAACTAGTATATACCAAAACTGTATGGAATATCCTTGGAAAATGTGGTTCAAAGAACGTAAGGGAGTGAAAGTTGGTTTTTCTTATGCATTTGATGATAATTTTTATTTGAGTTTAACTCTAGATAAATTTTCTTCAAATGATGAGCGTTGGGGAATGGCTGATTTTAGAATAGGAAAAGACTCTTGGGCGACTTTTAAGCGTGAAAATTTAAATTTAAATTTTGAAGATTCTTATGAAAGTGATGGGCGAGAAAAAGGAGACTATCTTCGAATAATCACGACTCATAAGGATATTCTAACGGTTGACAAGCGAGCGCTCTATATCATGGCGATTGAGGTAGCATCTGTCATTGACGGTCAAATCAGCGAAGACGACAAAGAAACTTGGCTGAGTGTTGAAGAATTCAAAACGAAACATAAAGACCTACTGAATATGACCTACGACGAAGCAGTCGATATTAGTTTAGAAGAGATAAAGGTTTTGAAAGCTATTGATGATCCCATCTGGGAAGAATTGGATAGGAAGCGTGAGGAGTACATCCAAATCCATGGTGAACGAGTTTATGACGATGAGGAAGACGAGTGAGACTATATCTTAAAGGTAACTACGAAACTAGTATATACCAAACCTGTATAGAATTTCCTTGGAAAATGTGGTTCAAAGAACGTAAGGGAGTGAAAGTTGGTTTTTCTTATGCATTTGATGATAATTTTTATTTGAGTTTAACTCTAGATAAATTTTCTTCAAATGATGAGCGTTGGGGAATGGCTGATTTTAGAATAGGAAAAGACTCTTGGGCGACTTTTAAGCGTGAAAATTTAAATTTAAATTTTGAAGATTCTTATGAAAGTGATGGGCGAGAAAAAGGAGACTATCTTCGAATAATCACGACTCATAAGGATATTCTAACGGTTGACAAGCGAGCGCTCTATATCATGGCGATTGAGGTAGCATCTGTCATTGACGGTCAAATCAGCGAAGACGACAAAGAAACTTGGCTGAGTGTTGAAGAATTCAAAACGAAACATAAAGACCTACTGAATATGACCTACGACGAAGCAGTCGATATTAGTTTAGAAGAGATAAAGGTTTTGAAAGCTATTGACGATCCCATCTGGGAAGAATTGGATAGGAAGCGCGAGGAGTATATCCGAATCCATGGAGAGGTAGAGTTGGACGACGAGGACGACGAGTGAGATTATATATCAAAGGCGATTATACCAAAGAAATTCCATTTGATTACTTAGAACTAGCGAAGAGAATGTGGTTTGATACTAAAGATGGGAAGACAGTAGATATTTCTTATTTTGGGAATACTCGCCCATTTAAAACAGACCCAACTATTCACTTGAAATTGAATAAGTGGATGCATGATAATAGATGGAATAATGTTCAGTTGAAAGAAGGGATTATCAATAAATTTGGGAGTCATGTATATGAAAATCTTGAATTAGATTTTGAAGACAATCCAGCAACAGACTATCGAGAAAAAGGAGACTGTCTACGTTTAGCTTCTACCCACCTTGACCTTCTAACTGTTGATAAACGTGCCTTCTATATTATGGCCATTGAAATTGCGACTGCTATTGATGGTCAGATTAGCGAAGATGATAAAGAGAGCTGGTTAAGTGTGGAGGAATTTAAAAACCGGCATGAGGATATCCTTTCGATGAGTTATGAAGAGGCTAACGAGCTGAGTTTGGAAGAAATTCCGTTTATGGACGATGTAAGAGACCCGGTTTGGGAAGAAGACGACCGCAGGAATGAAGAATACATCAAAATCCATGGCGAGCCAGTTTATGACGACGAGGAAGACGAGTGAGAGTTTATAATAAAACTTATTTGAAAGAGAGTGTTATATGGAGGGAAGAAACTAATGTCAGATAAATTAAAACAGTTTAAATGGTTGATCGTATTGTTTTTGTTTCTGTTAGCAATTCCTTCATATTTTGCTTACAATCATTTCCGACAATCTAGTACTTTAAAAGAAGCCTTTGAGAAAAATGAAAGAATTGAAGTTCTTCATCATTTAATGGCATCAGGAAAATATGCGTCTGACATCCGCAAGGCAGGATATACTATTCCTTCTGACGGAGCTATTCGATTGGATGGAGTTATTTATCCATTAGAAATAGAAGGAGAGTTACATTTGAAAATTAGCCCTCCTAAAAAGGATGCTAAGGATTTTCAGTTATTTTTCATTACACAGATTAATGAAAAACAAACGCATGTAGCTTTCATTTTAGATAAAAATCTGAATTTAATTTATTCCAGCTATTCTCAGCAAAATGGAAACGGGAAAAGAGAGATTGTTTCTGTCTCACAAGCCGAAGAAGATTACTTGTTGAGAAGTGTTCAAAGCGAGATTGATGACTTCATGAAAAAAATGTATCAAACCTTGTATGGTTAGATTGTTTGAGAAAGTAACTTCTTGCTCAACGCAATGCTGTATGAACAAGACTTCTAAGATTACTTAGACAGAGGGGGTGAAAAGAATGTCGGGACTTAAAAAAATACTGATCGTTATTGGTTCTGTAATTGCCTTAGCTACTGGCTTGAATCTTTATTTTCAGTATCAAAACCACCAAGAATATATGCAATTAAAAACCTCCTTTGAAGAGAGGGACAATATAGCCGTCTTACAACGTTTAATGGCGTCAGAAAAATATGCGTCTGATATCCGTAAAGCGGGTTATGTCGTTCCTCCCGATGGTGCTATTCGTTTGGATGGAGGAATTGACTCCATAGAGATAAAAGGAGACATCAATTTGGATATCTCAAATCCGGGACGGAATGGGGTTACTGTTTATTTTAGAATGGAGATAGATGGTAAAATAACTAGCGTACTATATGAATTGGATAAGAACTTTGATATAGTTTCTAGCAGCTACTTTCAATTTAATGAAAAAAATATAAAAGAGAGTGTGAACATCTCTCAATCCGAAGAAGAACGCCTATTAAAGATTGTTCAAAAAGAGCTTGAGTCTTTCATGAAAAAGATGTATCAGACTTTGTATGGATAGTTTACCAGAGAAAGAAGCTTCTTGCTCACCGCAATGCTGTATGAACAACGAGAGGTGTTGAGGGATTTTACTAGAAAAAGATACCGTAGATGAGCTACAAAAAAATTACCAAGTATTGATAATTTCATTCGAAATATTGAAACAGGTAATCAAGAGTTGATAGTGATGAGGTGATTAGATGAAGAAGAGGAAATTTGCATTTTTTTCGTTGCTAATAGTTTTATTATTATCTTTCTCTGGTTTTCAGTACTATAAATATCAGAGAGTTCATAATATTTTTGATGAAATATACTACGAAGAAAGTGATTATCACAATTATACATTTCTATGGAAAGGTCGAGCTTTTTATAAGTTAAAAGGGTTAAAAATTATCGATAATGGTTCTCAAGATTTATATAAACATTCTATTGATTATAAAAGTGTAGACTTACCAAATACTATTCATTCTCTAGGTTATAATTTTTATTTTAATTTTCAGGGTATGACAAAAGTTAACCTGGAGATGCGTTTGAGACTGCAAGATACAGAGACAACCATAAATGTAGATTACCTGTACGATGTAAACAATCAGCAATTAGAACGGTTTATGTGGTACTATGATGATGAGAGTACAGGATATTTTCAGCAGTCTCAAGTAGAGGACTTTCTTGCAAAACACGGAAAGACTGTTGATGAGATTCGCAAGGAAGCAGATAATGTACTCCGTAATAAAGTCCTTAAAGACTGGACCACTATCTACTCTAGTCGTTTTAGCCCAGATAATTGGGGAGAAGTGACAGTTAAGGATATATGGAGAACAGAATAACAAACGGAACGACGAGGTAATAGTTTTATAAAGGCAGGTTGCCATGACAGAGTTCTTAAGAATATTTTGTAAAAAAAGTTACTTTGGAGCAGTAAATGAGAAATAAAAGTAAGTCTATCCTATTTTTCCTTTTTTATATGGTATTGTTCATCATTAATCCAATCTATCAATATTATTCATTTTCTAAGATGGATGTGAATAGTAGTATGGTTCAATTGATTCAAGATAAAAATGATCAGGATTGGCATGCTCTTGATAAGCATATTCATCTAGTGCCCTCAAAAGAAAATGGAAAGAACATCGGCCTTATCTATGTGGTGGATGACTATAATCAAATTGAAAGTAAGATTTCTTCTGAGAATCAAGCGGTATCCATCAGTTACAATAATCGATTACAAGGAGACAAGAGTGTTGAAATTAGTTGGTTAAATGGGGAAAAGCGGTTGTATCATGCTGGGAGATATTTGAAATTAGCAAGTGAAAATCAAGCTGTGATTGAAAGTAACACAGGTTCTTCAGTGACCGTTTGGGAACAACGCTCGGACAATGCGATGAATCAGTTATATACAGTTGTGAATCAGATGAGAAAGATAGTTTTAAATCATTTGCTTCAGAAAATTTTCTACTATTCGATAGCTTTGGTCTGCTTTCTTTTGGGTTGGAAAATATACTCTCTTTTAAGGAGGGATTGAGGGCCACAGTTCTTCTGGATTTTAATAGTGATGAGAGAGGAAAACTAAAATGCTAACACCCGTGTTATTTATTGTGTCTTTATTTCTACTTTTACGGCACTTTAAAAGCAGTCTCTCAAGAATGATCATCGGATTGTTGTATGGTTCGTTTGCGGCAGTTTTTATTTGTGTGGTTTTAAATGCTGGTAAGTACACTCTGCAACCAGGTCAAAGTGTTGAATTGAAAGTTTTTTCTAAAACAGAGCAGCTGGAGTATAATTCGGAACTACATTTTAAAAAATTAGATGATGCGAAGTTAAAATTGTCCGGTCGAAAAGGTTGGGGAATGAAAGACAGTAATATAGTCTATAATGTTGAAAAGCAAACAATAACGGAGCTAATTTTTTTAAAAGACAAAACCGAGCGCAAAGACTTACCAAATGATAAGAGTAAAAGTATCTATTTAGAAAGTGATGGTATAGTGGTTCAAGGGGAGATAAAGGAAGTATTTGGGGTGACGGAAGAAACTCCCTACACGATCACCATCACCAATGTAGACGACAAACCGGCACACTTTGAAGCTCAAGTGGTGGATCGGTAAACTGGACCTCCATCTACTCTAGTCGCTTTAGCCCCAAAAATTGGGTTGATGTGACCGACAAGGATATTTGGAGAGAGGATCTTGGAGCAGATTAGTGATATGTCTCAATCTGAGTTTCTGACGAAGAATGGGGAGAAGTACGCGTGAAAAATAAAAGAAAACAACTTAATAAATGGAATCTAGGATGTTCAGGAGTAGTAGTTGTTGTAACAATCATATTTATATGTTGTATTTATTTGTACTTCAAAAATGCGAATTATACATTGAAACCAGGTGATTCTATAGTTTTAAAAGTTCCGACATCAAAACAAAAAGAATTCTCCCCCAAATTATATCTATCTAATATTTCTGGCGGGAAATTAGAATTATCTGGGAAAACCTCATGGTGGCAGAAGGGAGAAGGAAACCTTTTAGGGACTAACTATGATGTTTTGAAGCAAGAAATTAGCGAAATCTACTCATCGTCAAGTAATATCCCAACAAAAATAAAAGAAAACGATACAAATAATAGTATATATTTATCAGAAAAAGGTGTAGTTCTTCAATCTAAAGAATCTTGGGAATTTGAGATTCCAAACGCAAAACAAATAAAAATAACGAATATTTCAGACAGAGACATTAGATTTGAAGCGCAGGTGACAGGTGAATAGAGGAAACTAGAAAAGTAAAATGAAGAAAAAATGATTATTTTTTCACTTTGATAGCTTTATTCTTGTCTTCTTTTCTTTGTAAAACTTAAGTTACCAATTTTACACTCTCCTTTTTTCTTTTAGTTCTATACTTCGTGAGGACTATTCATTTTCAGAGTTTCCTTTTTTAGTGATTACTAGGAATCTATTTGTGTAAATTCCCCATACCTCGTCAATAGTGATGGCAACTACTATGCGGACGGTGTGGACATGAGCTGGGTGCAGAAGATCAAGGATGTGAAGATTGAGAGTGCAAAATATGATCCTTCTAAGAAAGCTAAGGATTTGCATAAAGAATACCAGAAATCTTAGATAAGTTGGAAAATGGAAAAGCCCTGGTGATAATGGAAGAGTCGATAATTCGATTGCTATAGGAAATGAGATTGGAGACAATGGAACATTTATAGATTTGGTTAATTCTAATAAACCGCTAGACTTAAAAAACCGAAAATACAGAGAAGATTATCCGTTCTCACTTTGGGGACGCCAGTGGAAACAAGGAATGAAGTCTGATTATTTGGGAAATTATCTCTTTGGCTATGTTGGTAAAGGTTACTTAGAATCGAGTGATGCATATTTGAAAGTTGGGGCAGGAGTGACTCAGGGATGGTCAGATAAGAATCCTTTGAAATATTTAGAGAACATTATTAATGGAAATTATGGAGATAATCCAGGAGATGCTAAGATGATTCAAGACGGAATTAATGACTATAAGAAGAGTTACAAATGAACTTGAAGAGAAAATCAAACTGGAATTTAGGTTGTAGTTTAACACTTGTTGTAGTTTTGGCGGCTATTTTTTTCTTTAATCTATGGGCACAAAATCTTGGTAAGTATACTCTGCAACCAGGAGAGTCGGCTAACTTTACAGTAAATCCTCGGACACATGATGTAGAATACTACTCAGAATTAATCTTGAAAAAAAATGACACTAATAAGCTTAAATTATCAGGTAAAAAAGTTTGGTTTGAGATGGATAGCGATATTTTTTATGGTGTTGAAGAACAAAAACTTTTTAGAAGAAATCATTCAGAAAATGATGATGAAGAGCTTCCAAACAATCAAAAAGACATTAATTTAGTACGGGATGGAATTGTTGTCAGTTACAAAGGGGAAAAAGTATTTAATGTAACCAATAACAAGTCCTACACGATCACCATCACCAATGTAGACGACAAACCGGCGCACTTTGAAGCTCAAGTGGTGGATAGGTAAAATTTCAGCTCTCAAATGAGGGCTTTTTTAGATACAAGTTTCAAAAAAGAAGCAAATATGATATACTAAAGAACGAATATTCTATTAGAATTAGGACAAGCAATATGAAACAAACGATTATTCTTTTATACGGTGGGCGTAGTGCAGAGCGTGAAGTCTCTGTCCTTTCAGCTGAAAGTGTGATGCGTGTGGTCAACTACGATCGTTTCACAGTCAAGACTTTCTTCATCAGCCAATCAGGTGACTTTATCAAAACGCAAGAATTTAGCCAGACTCCAGGTCAAGAGGATCGTCTCATGACCAATGAGACCATTGACTGGGACAAGAAAATCGCGCAAAGTGCCATCTATGAAGAAGGTGCAGTGGTCTTTCCAGTTCTTCATGGTCCGATGGGAGAAGATGGCTCTGTTCAAGGATTCCTTGAAGTTTTGAAAATGCCTTATGTCGGTTGCAATATCTTGTCATCAAGTCTTGCCATGGATAAAATCACGACCAAGCGTGTGTTAGAATCTGTAGGGATTGCTCAAGTTCCTTATGTGGCCATTGTCGAAGGGGATGATGTGACTGCTAAAATCACTGAAGTTGAAGAAAAACTGACGTATCCAGTCTTCACAAAGCCGTCAAACATGGGTTCCAGTGTGGGTATTTCTAAGTCTGAAAACCAAGAGGAACTCCGTCAAGCTCTAGAACTTGCCTTCCAATATGACAGCCGTGTCTTGGTAGAGCAAGGGGTGAATGCGCGCGAAATTGAGGTCGGTCTCTTGGGCAACTACGATGTCAAGAGTACGCTTCCTGGCGAAGTGGTCAAGGATGTTGCCTTTTATGACTATGATGCCAAGTATATCGATAACAAGATTACCATGGATATCCCGGCTAAAATCAGTGATGATGTGGTAGCTATCATGCGTCAAAATGCAGAAACTGCCTTCCGTGCGATTGGTGGCCTCGGTCTGTCTCGTTGTGATTTCTTCTATACAGATAAGGGCGAGATTTTCCTAAACGAGCTCAATACCATGCCAGGTTTTACTCAGTGGTCTATGTACCCACTACTTTGGGACAATATGGGAATCAGCTACCCAGAACTAATCGAGCGTTTGGTTGACCTTGCTAAGCAAAGTTTTGACAAGCGCGAAGCGCATTTGCTATAAAAATGAAAGAGAGGGTAGAAGCCAGAACTATCACTGCATGGTGACTAGAGTTCTTGGACTTCAACCCTTTTTAAAGGAGTAGAAATGAAATTAACAATCCATGAAGTTGTCCAAGCTGTTGGAGCTAAAAATGATGTCAGTATCTTTGAGGATGCCCAGTTAGAAAAGGCTGAGTTTGACAGTCGTTTGATTGGGACGGGAGATTTGTTTGTGCCACTTAAAGGTGCGCGTGACGGTCATGACTTTATCGAAACAGCTTTTGAAAATGGTGCAGTAGTAACCTTGTCCGAGAAAGAGGTTGCAAATCATCCCTACATTCTAGTAGACGACGTGCTGTCTGCCTTTCAAACCCTCGCAGCCTACTATCTTGAAAAAACAGCTGTTGATGTCTTTGCGGTTACGGGTTCAAATGGCAAGACAACCACTAAGGATATGTTGGCGCATCTACTGTCAACAACCTACAAGACCTACAAAACTCAGGGCAATTACAATAACGAGATTGGCCTTCCTTACACAGTTCTCCACATGCCTGAAGGAACAGAAAAGTTGGTCTTGGAGATGGGGCAGGATCACTTGGGAGATATCCATCTCTTGTCAGAATTGGCCCATCCAAAAACAGCCATTGTGACCTTGGTTGGAGAGGCTCATTTAGCCTTTTTCAAAGACCGTTCAGAGATTGCTAAAGGAAAAATGCAAATTGCTGATGGTATGGCACCAGGTTCTTTGCTTTTGGCACCAGCTGACCCGATTGTAGAGGACTACTTGCCTACAGATAAAAAAGTAATCCGTTTTGGGCAAGGAGCTGAGTTAGAAGTCACAGACTTGATTGAGCGCAAGGATAGTCTGACCTTTAAGGCTAATTTTTTGGAACAAGCCCTCGATTTGCCAGTGACAGGTAAGTACAATGCCACCAATGCTATGATTGCTGCTTATGTGGCTCTACAAGAAGGAGTTTCAGAGGAGCAAATTCGTCAGGCCTTTCAGAACCTAGAATTGACCCGCAATCGTACTGAGTGGAAGAAAGCAGCCAATGGAGCAGATATTCTGTCTGACGTATACAATGCCAATCCAACTGCTATGAAGTTGATTTTGGAGACGTTTTCTGCTATCTCAGCCAACGAAGGAGGCAAGAAAATCGCTGTCTTGGCAGACATGAAGGAACTCGGCGACCAGTCTGTCCAACTCCATAATCAGATGATTTTGAGCCTATCGCCAGATGTGCTGGATACCGTTATTTTCTATGGAGAAGACATTGCCGAATTAAGCCAACTTGCTAGTCAAATGTTCCCAATCGGTCACGTTTTCTACTTCAAGAAAACAGCTGACGAGGACCAATTTGAAGACCTTGTCAAGCAAGTCAAGGAAAGCCTCGGTGCCAATGACCAAATTTTGCTTAAAGGCTCTAACTCCATGAATCTAGCCAAGTTGGTAGAAAGTTTAGAAAATGAATGCAAGTGATTTTGCCAAGTATCTGCAAAGAATGTTAGCCATTACGGATACTGGATTAACCTTTACAAAAGATCCTTTCGACCGTGAGCGCTACGAGGACTTGCGAATCCTGTTATCTGAAATGTTGAATCAGGTATCAGACCTCGATGCAGAAGAAGTGGCAGAAGTCTTGAAACCAACGTCCGCTTATGCAACTCCTCTGATGGACGTCCGTGCTTGGATTGTTGAGGATGAAAAAGTCTGTTTAGTTAGAGGAAAAGGGGAGGATAGTTGGGCTTTGCCAGGTGGTTTTGGTGAAGTTGGCTATTCTCCAACCGAAAATATTCTTAAAGAAATTGAAGAAGAAACCGGTTTTACAGCAAAAACTGAAAGGTTACTTGCCGTTTTTGATACCAATCGTTTCCAACTACAGAGCAAACAATATGCAAAGTTTGTCTTTGAATGTAAGCTTCTTGATGGACAATTTCAAGAAAATCAAGAAATTGCTGAGCTTCAATTTTTTGCCATTGACCAATTGCCAGTCTTATCTGAAAAACGCATCACCAAGGACCAAATGGAGATTCTCTGGCAAGTTTATAAAGGACAAAGAGACCAATATGTCGATTAGTTTATACTAGAGAAGTCAACAAATCAAAAAAGGGTATCTGCAAGGTGCATTTCTGCAATACAAATGATATAATAGGTTGCGAATTTAAGACGCAAATATTCTATGCATGGCATAGAATCAAGTTTTTTCAAAAAATTAAAAAGGCCGAGTAGTGAATTTTTTACTGCCTCTGGCTAGATGAACGAGGAATAGAATATGAATTTGTGGGATAAATTATTTACCACACAGATATCAGAACCGCCCCAGTTTGAACTCCACTGGTACATTGGTTTGTTATGTTTACTGGCTCTTACTTTCTATGCTTCTTATCGTTTTCGCGATAAAGTGGCTTACCAGCGTTTTATTCAGATCCTTCAGTCTGTTCAACTGATTGTTCTGTATAGCTGGTATTGGGGCAATCTCATGCCTCTGTCAGAAAGTTTGCCCTTCTATCATTGCCGTATCGCCATGTTTGTGATGCTCTTGATTCCAGGGACATCCAAGTACAAACAGTACTTTGCTCTTTTAGGAACTTTTGGAGCAACAGCAGCACTGGCTTACCCACTCTTTGATCCCTACCCATTTCCACACGTAACCATTTTGTCCTTCATTATCGGACATGTTGCCCTTTTAGGAAATGCGCTCCTATACTTGTTTAGAAACTATGAGGCTTCCCTTCTTGATTTGAAGAATGTGGCGGTGATTACCTTTGCCTTAAATGGCTTGATATGGGTTGTCAACTTAGTTGTAGGTGGGGATTATGGCTTTTTAAACAAACCACCACTTGTTGGAAGTTTCGGCCAGCCCTTAAATTATCTCATTGTTTCGACTGTTATAGTGATAGCAATTCGCTTAACAGGGAAATTAGTAGAAAATTTTTTACAACAAAAATCGGAAGAATTTATTCAAGAGAAGATCTAAAATGATCTTCTCTTTTTTGGATTTTTAAGAAACAAAAAGGAAATTGTGAACGTTAACTTCAAATAATCTCTTAGAAGAAGAATTTTTCTAGAATTTTCTCAAAAAACATGCAGGAAATTTATCAAAATCTAAGCACAATAAGATTTTTTGTGTTATAATATTCTTTGAATAGCTATGCCCAAACATAGTTATTAAATAGAAGTGAGAAACTTGGAAGACAGAGAGGATGCGATGTAATGACTAGAGATGGTTTTTTTACAGGCTTAGATATCGGAACTAGCTCGATTAAAGTGCTAGTAGCTGAGCATAGAGATGGCGAAGTAAATGTAATTGGTGTTAGCAATGCCAAAAGTAAAGGTGTAAAAGACGGAATTATTGTTGATATTGAAGCAGCTGCTTCAGCGATCAAATCCGCAATCACACAGGCAGAAGAGAAAGCTGGTATTTCTATTAAGTCTGTTAACGTTGGCCTTCCAGCAAACCTCTTGCAGGTTGAACCAACACAAGGAATGATTCCTGTAACTTCAGATACTAAAGAAATCACAGATCAAGATGTTGAAAATGTTGTCAAATCAGCTTTGACAAAGAGCATGACTCCTGACCGTGAAGTGATTACCTTTATTCCAGAAGAATTCATTGTGGATGGTTTCCAAGGAATTCGTGACCCTCGTGGTATGATGGGTGTCCGCTTGGAAATGCGTGGTCTGCTTTACACAGGTCCTCGTACAATTCTACACAATCTTCGCAAGACGGTTGAGCGTGTAGGTATTCATGTTGATAATGTGATTATTTCACCTTTGGCAATCGTGAACTCCGTTCTCAATGAAGGTGAACGTGAATTTGGTGCGACTGTCATTGACATGGGTGGAGGTCAGACTACTGTAGCGACTATCCGCAACCAAGAATTGCAGTTCACTAACATCTACCAAGAAGGTGGAGATTACGTTACTAAAGACATCTCTAAAGTCTTGAAAACATCTCAAAAAATTGCAGAAAGTTTGAAACTGAACTATGGTGAAGCTTACGTTCCACTTGCAAGTAACGAAACTTTCCAAGTTGAAGTAATTGGTGAAGTAGAACCTGTTGAAGTAACAGAAAGCTATTTGGCAGAAATTATCTCAGCACGTATCAAACATATCTTTGACCAAATCAAACAAGAGTTGGAAAGAAGACACTTGTTAGATTTGCCAGGAGGTATCGTCCTTATCGGTGGAAATGCAATTTTGCCAGGAATTGTTGAATTAGCCCAAGAAGTATTTGGTGTTCGCGTAAAACTCTATGTACCAAATCAAGTTGGAATTCGCAACCCTGCATTTGCGCACGTGATTAGCTTGTCTGAGTTTGCTGGTAAATTGACTGAAGTCAATCTTCTTGCCCAAAAAGCAGTTAAAGGAGATGAATTCCTTCGTCAAAAACCAATCAACTTTGGCATTCCAAATCAACGTTTGAATCCAGTAGCGCAACCAAGTCCAGCACAAGCAGCTCCAGCTGAAGCTGTGCAGGAAGCTCCAGTTGCTCCCAAGGAAGAATTCCAAGCAAGTTCTCAAAGTAAACCGAAGCTAACAGAACGTTTCCGTGGTTTGATCGGAAGCATGTTTGATGAATAAAAGAGGATAAGAAATTATGACATTTTCATTTGATACAGCAGCAGCTCAAGGCGCAGTTATTAAGGTAATTGGTGTCGGTGGTGGTGGTGGTAACGCCATTAACCGCATGGTTGACGAAGGTGTTGCTGGTGTAGAATTTATCGCAGCCAACACTGATGTACAAGCCCTTAGCAGTACGAAAGCAGAAACAGTTATCCAACTTGGTCCTAAATTGACTCGTGGTTTGGGTGCTGGAGGTCGTCCAGAAGTTGGACGTAAAGCTGCAGAAGAAAGTGAAGAAGCTTTGACGGAAGCTATCACTGGAGCAGACATGGTCTTTATCACTGCAGGTATGGGTGGTGGATCTGGTACAGGTGCAGCCCCTGTTATTGCACGTATCGCTAAAGATCTTGGTGCTCTTACAGTTGGTGTTGTGACACGTCCTTTCGGATTTGAAGGAAGCAAACGTGGCCAGTACGCTGTAGAAGGAATCAACGAACTTCGCGAGCATGTTGATACTTTGTTGATTATCTCTAACAACAACTTGCTTGAAATTGTTGATAAGAAAACGCCACTTCTTGAAGCTCTTAGCGAAGCAGATAACGTTCTTCGCCAAGGTGTTCAAGGGATTACTGACTTGATCACGAACCCAGGATTGATTAACCTTGACTTTGCTGACGTGAAAACTGTAATGGCCAACAAAGGGAATGCCCTTATGGGGATCGGTATCGGTAGTGGTGAAGAACGCGTTGTTGAAGCGGCTCGTAAAGCAATTTACTCTCCACTTCTTGAAACAACAATCGATGGTGCAGAGGATGTCATCGTCAATGTTACTGGTGGTCTTGATTTGACCTTGATTGAAGCAGAAGAAGCTTCAGAAATCGTCAACCAAGCAGCTGGCCAAGGTGTAAACATCTGGCTTGGAACATCAATTGATGAAAGCATGAAGGATGAAATCCGTGTTACAGTTGTAGCGACAGGTGTTCGTCAAGAGCGCGTGGAAAAAGTAGTTGGAGCTCGTAACAACCAACCAGTTGGACGACCATCAACTAAAGCGCCACAAGCACACACATTTGACCGTCAATTCGACTTGGAAGAGACAGCAGAATTGCCTAAATCAAGCCCACGTCGCTTTGAAACAAACCAAGCCTCTGCTTTTGGAGACTGGGACTTGCGTCGTGAGTCTATTGTTCGCCAAACAGATCCAGTTGTTTCACCAGTAGAACGCTTCGAAACACCAGTTTCACAAGATGAAGATGAATTGGATACACCTCCATTCTTCAAAAATCGTTAATCAATGAATTTGAAAAAAAATACTGAATTAGTTTTTCAGCAAATAGCTGATGCTAGTCAAGAAGCCAACCGTGCTCTAGATGCTGTTTCAGTAATCGCAGTGACAAAGTATGTAGATGTACAAACAGCGGAAGCCTTGCTTCCGCTTGGTGTCCGTCATATAGGTGAAAATCGAGTCGATAAATTTTTAGAAAAATATCAGGCCTTGAAAGATTACCCAGTTACTTGGCATTTAATAGGAACACTACAGAGACGGAAAGTGAAAGAAGTAATCCCATATGTGGATTACTTTCATGCTTTAGACTCCTTAAAGTTAGCCCAGGAAATTCAAAAGAGAACAGATCATGTTATCAAGTGTTTCTTGCAGGTCAATATTTCTGGGGAAGAAAGTAAGCATGGATTTTCAAAAGAAGAATTGCTAGAACTTTTGCCAGAATTGGCTAAGTTAGATCAGATTGAGTATGTTGGTTTAATGACCATGGCTCCTTTTGAGGCAGACAGTGATGAATTGAAAGAAATTTTCAAGGATACGCAGGCTCTGCAAGCAGAAATTAGAGAAAAACAAATCCCTAATATGCCGATGACGGAGCTAAGCATGGGAATGAGTCGTGATTTTAAAGAAGCGATTCAGTTCGGCTCAACCTTTGTTAGAATCGGTACAGCATTTTTTAAATAGGAGAGAGCTATGTCTTTAAAAGATAGATTCGATAAATTTATAGATTATTTTACAGAAGACGGAGAAGAAACGACTAACTACCAGACTCAACAAGAGGAAACAGTTAGCCCAGCCATCTCATCTTCTAAAGAATTACCAGCACCTGCTCAGTCAGGATCAGCAAAAGATGCAAATATTACTCGTCTTCATGCGCGACAGCAAGAATTGGCAATGCAAAGCCATCGTTCAGATGAGAAAGTGACAATTGACGTTCGCTATCCAAGAAAATATGAAGATGCAACGGAAATTGTAGATTTGTTGGCTGGAAATGAAAGTATTTTGATTGATTTCCAATACATGACAGAAGTACAAGCCCGTCGTTGCCTTGATTACTTGGATGGAGCCCGTCATGTCTTGGCTGGAAACATGAAAAAAGTTGCGAGTACGATGTATCTATTGACTCCTGTCAACGTTATCGTGAATATTGAAGATATCAAGCTTCCAGATGAATCACAAAGCGCTGAGTTTGGTTTTGATATTAAACGAAATAGAGCAAGATAATGATTTTCTTAATCCGTTTAATCCAAAATGCGGTTAGCATTTATTCCATCATTCTCGTTGCATTTGCTCTTCTTTCATGGTTTCCAAATGCCTATGAAAGCCAGCTAGGTCGCTTAGTTATCAGACTTGCTCGCCCAGTTATTGAGCCCCTTCGTAAGCTCAATCTACAATTTGCTGGTCTTGATTTTACAGTTTGGGCAGCGCTGATTCTGATTCAGTTTGTTGGAAATCTCTTAACACGACTAGTCTTATTACTATGACAGTAAATCGAGCCATTTATCAGCATTTTTCCCAAGATGATATCCCCTTTATTGATAAGGGATTAGAGTGGGTCAAGCGGGTAGAAGATACATATGCGCCGGTGCTTACTCCATTTATCAATCCCCATCAGGAACAGATCTTGAGGGTGCTAGCTGGGACATGTGGACTGGGTTGCCAGAGTAGTGGTGATTTTCTTCCGACAGAGTCGGTTCGAGTTCTTCTCTATCCAGATTACTTTGAACCGGAGATATCAGACTTTGAAATGGCCTTGTTGGAAATTTGCTATCCGAGTAAGTTTGAACAACTGAGTCATGGAAAAATATTGGGAACAATCATCAACCAACTAGGAATTGACCGTAAATTATTTGGTGATATCTTGGTAGATGAAAAGAGAGCACAGATTTTTGTCAATCGTGATTTCATTCCTCTTTTTCAGGATGGAATAAGAAAGATTGGCAGACTTCCTGTATCGCTGGAGGAACGTCCTTTTACCGATAGGATTTTGTCTAAAATTGATTATAGAGAACGAGAAATTTTAGTTTCGAGTTTTCGATTGGATGCCCTCTTATCAAGTGCCTTGAAATTATCTAGAAACCAAGCTAGTCAACTGATAGAGAAAAAATCTGTCCAGGTAAACTATCATCTGGTTGAAAAAAGTGATTACCAGGTTGCAGTTGGGGATTTGATCAGTGTGAGAAAGTTTGGTCGTCTAAAAATTGTCAAAGACAATGGTCAGACCAAAAAGGATAAGAAAAAACTAACAGTCCGGCTACTTTTAAGCAAGTGAGAAAAAATATGTCGATTACACCACAAGAAATAAGTGATAAAGCTTTCTCAAGAACATTCAGAGGCTACAATCAGGAAGAAGTTGACCTCTTTCTAGATAAGATTTACTTTGAATTAGAGGAGATGATTCGATACAAAGATGAAACTGAACTCTATATCAAAAAACTAGAAGAACGTCTTTCCTATTATACGAATGATATTCCTAAGAGAACAGTAACAAGCGAGCAAGAACCAGAAGCAATTAATGATTCTATTTTTTATTAAGTAAGTGAGGAAAAGTATGCCAATTACATCGTTAGAAATTAAAGATAAAACCTTTGGTACAAGATTTAGAGGTTTTGATCCAGAAGAAGTAGATGAATTTCTGGATATCGTTGTTCGTGACTACGAAGACTTGGTTCGTAGCAATCACGATAAAGAGACACACATCAAGAGTTTGGAAGAACGTTTGTCTTACTTTGATGAGATGAAGGATTCCTTGAGTCAGTCAGTTTTGATTGCTCAAGATACTGCAGAGCGTGTTAAACAAGCTGCTCAAGAACGTTCAAACAATATTATTCAACAAGCTGAACAAGATGCTCAGCGTTTGCTTGAAGAAGCGAAATACAAGGCAAATGAAATTCTCCGTCAGGCTACAGATAATGCGAAGAGAGTGGCTGTTGAGACAGAAGAGTTGAAGAACAAGAGCCGTGTATTCCATCAACGCCTCAAGTCTACGATTGAAAGTCAGTTAGCAATTGTTGAGTCATCTGATTGGGAAGATATTCTTCGCCCAACAGCTACTTACCTTCAGACAAGTGATGAAGCCTTTAAAGAAGTGGTGGGTGAAGTTCTTGGTGAAACTGTATCTTTACAACCAGAGGAAGAACCTATTGATATGACTCGTCAATTCACACCAGAAGAGGTTGCTGAATTACAAGCTCGTATCGAGGCTGGCAACAAAGAATTAGCTGAGTTTGAAGCTCAACAAAATCAACAGACAGAAGAAAGTGACCAGCATGAAGAGTCAGTTGAAGTAGAAGCTACTGCAACAACTGAGGACGATGCAAACAAAGAATCTGTTCTTATCCTATAAAAAAATGTGAGAACAAGATCCAACCAACTATATTTTCAGCGAGCGGGAGATGGTGAGAGTCCTGCAATCCCTAGTGGTTAGATTATCCTCTCAAGCAATCCAGTCCGAAAACAGTAAGACTAGACGTCCCCCACGTTACGGGAAAAGAGGAAAAGAGACCCTGTCTTTTTTCGAACAAAGGTGGTACCACGATTTTCGTCCTTTTTGCGAATCGTGGTTTTTATTTTGTCATTTTAAATTAAAGGAGTAACAATGAAACTTAAAGAAACCCTCAATCTAGGGAAAACAGACTTTCCTATGCGTGCTGGTCTTCCAACCAAAGAACCAGTTTGGCAAAAAGAATGGGAAGAAGCAAAACTTTACCAACGTCGTCAAGAATTGAACCAAGGAAAACCACATTTCACCTTGCATGATGGACCTCCGTATGCAAACGGAAATATCCACGTTGGACATGCCATGAACAAGATTTCTAAAGATATTATTGTTCGTTCTAAGTCTATGTCTGGATTTTACGCTCCTTACATCCCAGGTTGGGATACACATGGATTGCCAATCGAGCAAGTCTTGGCTAAACAGGGCGTTAAACGCAAAGAAATGGACTTGGTTGAGTACTTGAAACTTTGCCGCGAGTACGCTCTTTCTCAAGTAGATAAACAACGTGAAGACTTTAAACGTTTGGGTGTTTCTGGTGACTGGGAAAATCCTTATGTGACTTTGACTCCAGACTATGAAGCAGCTCAGATCCGTGTCTTTGGTGAGATGGCTAAAAAAGGCTATATCTACCGTGGTGCCAAGCCAGTTTACTGGTCATGGTCTTCTGAGTCAGCCCTTGCTGAAGCAGAAATTGAGTACCATGACTTGCTTTCGACTTCCCTTTACTATGCTAACCGCGTCAAAGATGGAAAAGGTGTGCTAGATGCAGACACTTACATCGTTGTCTGGACAACTACGCCATTTACCATTACAGCTTCTCGTGGTTTGACAGTTGGAGCAGATATTGATTATGTATTGGTACAACCAGCTGGTGAATCTCGTAAGTTTGTAGTTGCTTCAGAATTGTTGAATAGCTTGTCTGAGAAATTTGGTTGGGCGGATGTTCAAGTCTTGGCGACCTACCGTGGTCAAGAATTGAACCACATTGTGACAGTCCACCCATGGGATACAGCTGTAGATGAGTTGGTGATCCTTGGTGACCACGTTACGACTGACTCTGGTACTGGTATTGTCCATACAGCCCCTGGTTTTGGTGAGGACGACTACAATGTCGGTGTTGCCAACGGCCTTGAAGTTGCTGTAACAGTTAACGAACGCGGTATTATGATGGAAAATGCTGGTCCTGAATTTGCGGGTCAGTTCTATGACAAGGTTGTGCCGACTGTTATCGAAAAACTGGGCGATTTGCTCCTTGCTCAAGAAGAAATTTCTCACTCATACCCATTTGACTGGCGTACGAAAAAACCGATCATCTGGCGTGCTGTTCCACAGTGGTTTGCCTCTGTATCTAAATTCCGCCAAGAAATCTTGGATGAAATTGAAAAAGTGAAGTTCCACTCAGAATGGGGTAAAGTGCGTCTTTACAACATGATCCGTGACCGTGGCGACTGGGTTATCTCTCGTCAACGTGCTTGGGGTGTTCCACTTCCTATCTTCTACGCTGAAGATGGCACACCAATCATGACTGCTGAAACGATCGAGCACGTAGCTCAACTCTTTGAAGAACACGGCTCTATTATCTGGTGGGAACGTGATGCTAAAGACCTCTTGCCAGAAGGATTTACACATCCAGGTTCACCAAATGGTGAGTTCAAGAAAGAAACAGACATCATGGACGTTTGGTTTGACTCAGGCTCATCATGGAATGGAGTTGTGGTAAACCGTCCAGAGTTGACTTATCCAGCAGATCTTTACCTAGAAGGTTCTGACCAGTACCGTGGTTGGTTCAACTCATCACTTATCACATCTGTTGCTAACCATGGCGTTGCTCCTTACAAACAAATCTTGTCACAAGGTTTTGCCCTTGATGGTAAAGGTGAGAAGATGTCTAAATCTCTTGGGAATACCATTGCTCCAAGTGATGTTGAAAAACAATTTGGTGCGGAAATCTTGCGTCTCTGGGTAACAAGTGTTGACTCAAGCAACGACGTGCGTATTTCTATGAATATTTTGAGCCAAGTCTCTGAAACTTACCGTAAGATCCGTAACACTCTTCGTTTCTTGATTGCCAATACATCTGACTTTAACCCAGCTCAAGATGCAGTAGCTTACGATGAGCTTCGTTCTGTTGACAAGTACATGACCATTCGCTTTAACCAGCTTGTGAAGACTATTCGTGATGCTTATGCAAACTTTGAATTCTTGACAATTTACAAGGCCTTGGTGAACTTTATCAACGTTGATTTGTCAGCCTTCTACCTTGATTTTGCTAAAGACGTTGTCTACATCGAAGGTGCCAAATCACTCGAACGCCGTCAAATGCAGACTGTCTTCTATGACATTCTTGTGAAAATCACCAAACTCTTGACACCAATCCTTCCGCACACAGCAGAGGAAATCTGGTCATATCTTGAGTTTGAAGCTGAAGAATTTGTGCAATTGTCTGAATTACCAGAAGCTCAAACTTTTGCCAACCAAGAAGAAATCTTGGATACATGGTCAGCCTTCATGGATTTCCGCGGACAAGCTCAAAAAGCCTTGGAAGAAGCGCGTAATGCAAAAGTTATCGGGAAATCGCTTGAAGCACACTTGACAGTTTATCCAAATGAAGTGGTGAAAACTCTTCTTGGAGCAGTGGATAGCAATGTGGCTCAACTCTTGATCGTGTCAGAATTGACCATCGCTGAAGATACAGCTCCAGAAGGTGCCGTTAGCTTTGAAGATGTAGCCTTTACAGTTAAACGCGCTGCAGGTGAAGTTTGTGACCGTTGCCGTCGTATCGACCCAACTACTGCAGAACGTAGCTACCATGCAGTCATCTGTGACCACTGTGCAAGCATCGTAGAAGAAAACTTTGCGGATGCGGTCGCAGAAGGATTTGAAGCGAAATAATCAGATTAGAAATATGTCTTCTCATAGTTTAAGATGAGATGAAAAGGAAAAAGAGAGGAAGTCATTTCTCTCTTTTTTGTTGGAAAAAGTTTAGGACAAAGGGAGTAAATCTAACATTTTTAGGAAGAGTTTTAAGCTGATTTTTTGAGATGTTTTTAAAAAGAGAGGTCGTTTTTTGGTACTTTTCAAAAGCATGTGTTGCTTCTAAAAATCGCGACAAATAATTTGAATAATCAAGTGAAATCAGGTAGAATAGAAAGGATTGAATAATATATTGAAGAGGAAATCTTTAGAATGAAACATCAGTTTTATGGAGAAAAACGACAGCGCTTTTCTTTCAGAAAGTTGTCTGTCGGGCTCGTTTCGGCGACTATTGGAAGCTTCTTTTTGAATGGGCAAATGGCTGGGGGCTTGACTTCTGTGAAGGCAGCAGAAATTCAAAGTCAGCAGTCTGCTCAGGTCAAATACCACTACGTAGTGGAGTCTGAATTGACGGAGGCAGAGAAGAGTGCCTTGATCAGGGAGATTCCAAAGCATGTTGAGGATGCTTCAGAGACTTATTACTTAGTTTATCGTCCGACTACTCAAGCGGATTCGTCTAGAGTATTACCTAAAACAGGTCATTCCGGTCTTTGGGAATCAACTTTTACAGCGTTGGGTCTTGCATTACTAGTGCTTGTAGTTGTTAAAGGAAGAAATGGGAAGAGGTATTTATCTTCTATCTTGTTGGTAACTGGAATGGGATCCATACTGCTATCTCCAACAGTCTTAGCAGTGACGAATATCGAGCTCGCTGCATATAATCAAAGTCTTAACTTGGGTCTTGGAGATGCACTGCCAGCGCCATTGAAAATTGACGGTTACGACTATATCGGTTATTTAAAGAATGAAGAACAAAATGATAGTCATTTAGCTCATTCTGCTCATAAGGAAAATCCGACACTTGACTTGGAGAAAGAGAAGGGAAGTGAACTTAAACCGAGTGAAACAAATCTTGATATGAAAGAGATTGTTTCAGATAAGAGGGATGCTTTAACTGAGGGAGAAAGAGAAGCTATAGCTGCTAAGGAGAGAGAGTCTGCTCGTCTAAGCACCGTTTATGACTTGCCAGAACTAAAAATTAGCGAGCAGGAGTCAGTTCAAGAACTTCCTTATCAGACAAAATACCAGTATTCTGATGAATTGGCTCAAGGCCAATCAAAAGTCATACAATCAGGTGTTCGAGGTCAACGTACAGTGGTGACTCGTCATTATCATGAGAATCAAGAAATCGTAAAAAGCGAAATGATTTCTGATCAAGTGACGCTTGAACCTGTTTCTGAAATTATTTTAGTTGGAACAGCTCCAACTAACTCGATACCAAAAGAAACTCCAGTTCACGAAGTTCCAGAACTAGTAGAGTACGGTACAACTCCAGAAACAGCGCCTGTTCATGAAGTTTCAGAATTGACAGAATATGGCACAAACCCTGAGTCATCTCCAGTTCACGAAGTTCCGGAATTGACAGAATATGGTACAACTCCAGAAACAGCGCCAGTTCATGAAGCTTCAGAATTGACAGAATATGGCACAACTCCAGAAACAGCGCCTGTTCACGAAGTTCCAGAATTGGCAGAGTATGGCACAAGTCCTGAAACCTCTCCAGTTCACGAAGTTCCAGAATTGACAGAGTATGGCACCAGTTCTGATACAGCGCCTGTTCAAGAGAACTCTGAGTTGGAATTGACTACAAATGATGAGGTTAGAATAGAAAAGATTGATTTTTCTATTGACGAGCAATATACAGATGAGATTCCAGAAGGAAGTCGTCAAATCGTAACTCCGGGAGTCCAAGGCGAACGGACTATCAAGACTCGTGTCTACAGTTCCAATGGTCAAGTTGTTGACCGACAAGTGTTGTCTAATGAGGAAACTCTAGCTCCCGTAACGCAAGTGGTCAAAGTTGGAACGGCTAAGCCAACTATGGTACCGAATGAAGCTCCGAAAGCAGACGCTCTTCCAGAGTATCCGTTGACATATACGGATGAAACCCGCATTGAGAAGATTGCGTTCAACATCGAGGAGCAATATACGGATGAATTGGTTCGTGATGCTCGTCAAATCGCCACTCCAGGAGTCCAAGGTGAACGGACTATCAAGACTCGAGTCTACAGTTCTAATGGCCAAGTGGTTGACCGTCAAGAACTTTCGAATGAAGAAACCTTGGCTCCAGTAACACAAATCGTTAAGGTAGGCACGGCTAAGCCAACTATGGTACCGAATGAAGCTCCTAAAGCAGACGTTCTGCCAGAATATCCGTTGACATATACCGATGGAACTCGGGTTGAAAAAATCAACTTTAGCATTCGTGAAGAAGAAACGGATGAGCTTGTTCGAGATGCTCGTCAAATCACAACTCCGGGAGTCCAAGGTGAACGCACGATTAAGACCCGAGTCTACAGTTCCAACGGGCAAGAGGTTGACCGCCAAGAGTTGTCCAACGAGGAAACTCTAGCTCCCGTAACACAAATTGTCAAAGTCGGCACGGCTAAGCCAACTATGGTACCGAACGATCCACCGAAAGAAGACGCACTGCCAGAGTATCCGTTGACTTATACCGACGAAACTCGTGTAGAGAAAATAGCCTTCAACATTGACGAGCAAACTACGGATGAATTGGTCCAAGATGCCCGCCAGATCACAACACCAGGTGTTGAGGGAGAGCGCACGATCAAGACCCGTGTCTACAGTTCCAATGGTCAAGTTGTTGACCGCCAAGAACTTTCGAATGAAGAAACCTTGGCTCCAGTAACACAAATTGTCAAAGTCGGCACAGCTAAGCCAACTATGGTACCAAGCGATGCGCCAAAAGCAGACGCTTTGCCAGAGTATCCACTCACTTATACCGACGAAACTCGGGTTGAGAAAATTAACTTTAGCATTCGTGAAGAAGAAACCGATGAGCTTGTTCGAGATGCTCGTCAAATCGCAACTCCGGGAGTCCAAGGTGAGCGCACGATTAAGACTCGTGTCTACAGTTCTAACAGTCAGGAAATCGACCGTCAAGAACTTTCGAATGAAGAAACCTTGGCTCCTGTAACACAAATTGTCAAAGTCGGCACAGCTAAGCCAACCATGGTACCGAGCGAAGCGCCAAAAGCAGAGGCTCTGCCAGAGTATCCACTGACATATACAGATGAAACGCGCGCAGAAAAAATCAACTTTAGCATTCGTGAAGAAGAAACGGATGAATTGGTTCGAGATGCCCGCCAGATCGCAACACCAGGTGTTGAGGGTGAGCGCACGATTAAGACTCGTGTTTACAGCTCTAACGGTCAGGAAATCGATCGTCAAGAGTTATCTAATGAAGAAACCATGGCTCCAGTAACGCAAATTGTCAAAGTCGGAACAGCTAAGCCAACCATGGTACCGAGCGAAGCGCCAAAAGCAGACGCTCTGCCAGAGTATCCACTGACATATACTGACGAAATTCGCGTTGAGAAGATTAACTTTACAATTCGTGAAGAAGAAACCGATGAGCTTGTTCGAGATGCTCGTCAAATCGCAACTCCAGGAGTCCAAGGCGAACGTACCATTAAGACCCGTGTCTACAGTTCCAATGGTCAGGAAATCGACCGTCAAGAATTATCTAATGGGGAAACCCTAGCTCCTGTAACGCAAATTGTCAAAGTCGGCACTGCTAAACCAAATATGGTGCCGAATGAAGCTCCGAAAGCAGATGCTTTAGAGGAGTTCGATTTAATTTCACTGCATAATCTCTTGGCAGAAGCGGATCAGATTAAAGCTCAGGCCCGTTATTTCAACGATAGCCAGAGTCATCAAGCTAACTATGATGCTGCTTTGACGGCAGGTCAAGCGATTCTGAGCCAATCCCAAGCCAGCCAAGCAGAAGTCAACCAACTGGTGGAACAAATCAATCAAGCCAAGGCGCAATTAAGTGGTCTTGAAGTTGTTAAAACAGCTCTTCAGACTGAGTACGATTTAAATCCAACGGTTAAAACCTTGGTTAAATATAAGAATGCAGATTCAGAAAAGCAGACAGCTTATACTGACGAATTGACCAAGGCAGAGGGAGTTTTGAACAATCAGACTGCTACACAAGTACAGATCAACCAAGCTCTTGCTAGCCTGACAGCATCCAAAGAAGCTCTAAATGGAGTGCCTAAAGTCAAGCCGACTGTTTCCATTCTAAGTCTGACTGAGAATGCTGATGATAAGTCGGTGACGGTCCAATATAGATTGGAAGACCAGACCCAGTCCTTCCGCTCAGCGACTGCAGAATTGTACCAGGGAGATCAGCTAGTTCGCACTCTTCCAATTACCAACTTTGCTGGTAGCTTGAAAATTGGCGACCTAGACTACTACACAGGCTACACTCTAAAAACCAAGTTGACTTATGAACTGGATAATGGCAGCTTTACTGAGTTTGAAACAGACAGTCGTAACTTTGAGCTAGAATACAAGAAGATTGCCTTCCGTGATATTGATTCTGTTGAGTTTTATCATAAAGAAAACGACCAATACAAGCGCTTTGTATCGATGAGCTCTATGCCTACAGATCTGTCTACCTACTTCGTCAAGATCAAATCAAGCGAATCCAAGGAAATTCTCCTACCAGTTCACAGCATTTCTGAAGCAGAGAAAGATGGCAAGGCAGTCTATAAGGTTAATGTCACCCTTCCTGAACTCGTCCAAGAAAGTGAGACGGGTTACAAGTCTGGACACGACTTCTACATCAGTAAGGCAGTCCCAAGTCAGCAAAATGTCTACACTAGCTTTGCTGGATTGGTAGAAGCTATGAAGCGAAATATGGCAGGAAATTATGTTCTGGGAGCTGATTTGGATGCGAGCGAGGTCAACCTAGCTCCTGCGGATTATGTCTACCTCAAAGGGAACTTCACCGGTAGTCTGACAGGTAGTCAAAATGGCAAGCAATATGCGATTTACAATCTAGCCAAACCTTTATTTGAAAACCTCAAGAACGGATCTTCTATTACCAATATCGACTTTAAAGATGTGAATATCGTGGGTACCTATGACTCGGCTGCGCTGGCACGCAATGCGGAGAATGCGCGAATCACAGATGTTTCTGTTCAGGGGAGAGTATCGGTAGTAGGAAACGCCTCTAACGTAGCGGGTCTAGTAGTTAACGGAACCAATACGAAAATTACAAATAGTTCTTTTACGGGGACTATCCTATCTAACAGTCAACACATCAAAGCATATAATGTAGGTGGTTTGGTTGCAAGCCTTAAAGGAGGAGAATCTCTTCTTAGCCAAAGTAAAGCAGATGTAACGATTATTAGTGGTGCACGATCAAATGAACAACGTATCGGTGGTTTGGTCGGACGTCTAGAAAACAATGCTCGAATTACCAAATCTTATGTGACAGGAAAACTATATAATGCAACCACTAACGGTCAAATCGGTGGAGTGGTCGGCTCGAACTACTTTAATGGTTTGGTTGATAATGTGATCAGCAATGTTAGCGGTACAAATGTTTACAGTATTTCTGGGGATCAGGGCTACAAAAACGACCGTATTACGCAAGTATATAAAGTTGCTAAAAGTGAAACCTTGAAAAACGATCAGTTTGTTACTTCTACCATTACTCAAGAAGAAATGGAAGAAAAACTGACTGCTATGGACATAACAACTAGCCTAGATGACACGAATCTAAATATGCGTTTTGTCGACTATGGTGAGGTAAACAATGCTCAATTTGACCGCGGATATTCTTATGCAAATATGGAGAAACTGCTTCCTTTCTACAATAAAGAAACCATTGTTTCATTTGCGAACAAGATTCCGAAAGAACATAAGTTGAACAAGGAGTACCTACTGGATGTTGTTCCGATGAAGGATCATCAAGTGGTGACAGATATCCATAGCAATAAAACAGCAATCAATCGTTTGATGCTGCACTACATGGACAATACCATTGACTATCTAGAAATATCTTATCAGGGAGATTTCGTCAACCAAGGTATTGCTGAGTATAGAATGAAGGGATTAGACCTTCTTTATACTCCAGAAGCCTTCGTATCAGATTATACTAGCATTCTAAATCAAGTGTTGCCAGAGCTGAACAAGGTCGTTCTTGATTCGCCAGCTATGCGCACAGTTCTCGGAGTAGCAGCAGACACTTCTTTAGATGAACTATACTTAGACACTGCATTTACGCAAGTGAAAAGCAAGCTATCAGGTGAGCTTCGCAAAGTGCTAGCTATGGATAAGGCTATCAATACTGAAGGTGAAGTAGTTAAGGATTATCTTGTTAAGAAGATTCTTGCTGATAAAGAAGCTTTCCTATTGGGTCTGACTTACCTTAACCGTTGGTACAATATCAACTATGATACCTTTAATGTTAAGGACTTGTCGGCTTACAAGATGGATTTCTACGGTAAGAATGACGTTTCGGTTCTTGATACAATCATTGCTTTAGGAAAATCAGGACTTGAGAATCTCAAGGCTAAGAACAACTATACAGCGTATGATAATTCGCTCTCTGAAGCAACTGGCAAGCGAGGACTCTTCAATTACCTTGAAGGCTACCGTCAGCTCTTCCTACCATACAAGACCAATAATGAATGGCTCAAGACCAATACAAAAGCCTACATCGTTGAGGCTAAGTCCGATGTAGCAGAAGCGAGACAGCTTCAGGACGCAGCCGAGGGCAAGAGCAAGTACTCTGTCGGTGTTTATGACAAGATTACTGCAGATAATTGGGAACACAAGGGCATGCTCCTACCACTCTTGACCATGACTGAAAAAGGTGTCTATGCTATCTCTAATATGTCTACCCTCTCTATGGGGGCTTATGATCGCTATCGTCTGGATGCTAATAACAGAGTGCGCACAGACGCAGAACTAGTTGAATATGTCGAAGACCGTGTTAGAAAGTCAGCTGAATGGCAACGTGATCACTATGATTTCTGGTATAAGATTCTCAGTCCAGAAAGCAAGGACAAGCTCTTCCGTTCTGTTCTGGTTTATGATGGATTCTCATTGGTTGACAAGAATGGTCAAAAATACTGGGCTCCAGCTAATGATAAAAAATCTCTAGCTATGCAGGAGTTCTTCGGACCTGCTGGCAAGTGGTATCCAAGCAAGGGCTATAATGCCTATGCTACGGGTAGTGTAACCCACTTTGATGCTGCTAAATTGTTGGAAGACTATGGTAACTCAGTTTACACGCATGAGATGACCCATAACTCTGACGGTGCTATTTACTTTGAAGGATATGGTCGTCGTGAGGGACTAGGTGCGGAACTCTATGCTCGCGGACTCTTGCAGTCTTCGCCAAGCCCAGATGAACCAACTATTACGCTCAATACTCTCTTCAAGGTGGACAAGGATTCTAAGACACGTATGCATACCTATAATTTCAAGGAACGTGTTCAAAATGCAGCAGACCTTCAACACTATGTCCATGGTATGTTTGACATGATCTACACCTTGGATTATCTAGAAGGTACCTCTATGCTGAAGCAGAGTGATGATGCGAAACTTCAGTGGTTCAGAAAGATGGAGAATTACTATATTACAGATAAGTATGGTAAGGAGACTCATGCTGGTAACCAGACGAGAAGCTTCACTGCTGAAGAAATCAAGCAATTAAAGACCTTTAACTCTCTCATTGAAAATGATGTGATCACTCGTCGGGAGAATAAGGAAAGTGGGAAATATGGTCGAAATGGCTACCTCAGTCTCAGCCTCTTCTCACCAATTTACTCAGCCTTGAGCAATCCAAATGGAGCGCCAGGTGACGTTATGTTCCGTCGCACAGCCTATGAATTACTGGCAGCCAAGGGCTATCATGACGGATTTGTCCCTTATGTTTCTGGTCAGTACTCTCAGGAAGCCTTCGATGAAGGGATGAAAACGTGGGATGGATGGTCTGGAAGAGATGTCGGTCTCGTGACAGACCAGAAAGTCTTGGAAAATGTATTTAAAGGTGAATACACCTCTTGGGCAGCCTTCAAGAAGGCCATGTACAAGGAGCGGATTGATCAGCTGACCAAGCTGAAGCCAATTACCATTGAGTACGAGCTTAAAAATCCAAACAGTACCAAGAAAGTAACCATTCGTTCTTATGCAGAGATGCAGCAGTTGATGGACGCAGCCGTGGCAGAGGATGTACGCAACATTACCAATGCTACTAGCCGTGTCGAAGCTAGCTGGGTTAACCTGCTCAAGAAGAAGATTTACAATGCTTATCTTCGTGAGACAGACGACTTCAGACAGTCTATTTTCAAGAAATAAGGAAACGATTCTGTTTGATTAAAATTTGAAAATTCCTAGGTTTAAGGCTACCTAGGAATTTTTCTGTGGTTTCTCCATGATCTTGTTTGTGCATTCAAGACCTGATAAGATAAGGATTTTGACAGCGTAAATGAACTGAAAAGATTAGCAGTTTTTTGTGGCTATTATTTATAGCAAATAAATTGAATAATCTAGTAAATTTCGGTAGAATAGAGGGGATTCAAATCATGATGAAGGAAAGATTAGAAATGAAAAGAAGTTATTTAGGAGAAAAGCACCAACGTTTTTCATTGAGAAAAGTTTCGGTTGGTTTAGTTTCTGCTTTGGTAGGGGTTTTCTACCTTTTTAGTGGAGGAGGTTCTCTTGCAAGTGTAGCAGCCAGTGAACAGACGCCATCCGTCACAAAACAGATTCACTATAAGTATGTGACAGAAAGTGAGCTCACGGACCAAGAAAAGCAATTGGTAGTCAAAGAATTGCCACAGTTTGCTGAGGAAACAGATGATACTTACTATTTGATTTATCGTCCGACGAGACAGCTGCCTGCAACTGGTCACAGCCAACTCATTAGCTCAATTGCAGCAGGGGCAGGCATTGTGCTACTGGTCGTAGCGATTAAACTGGGCAGAGATGATCGCAAGAAACTTGCTTCATTCATGCTTTTGACCAGTCTAGGAAGTCAGCTGATTGCGCCAACTTCCTTGGCTTTGACAAATCAAATGCTGGCAGACTATAATCAGGAATTGACTGTACAGGTCGGGGAAACATTGCAATCCCCACTTACGATTGAAGGCTACCAATATGTAGGGTATTTGAAATCTCAAAAAGAAGTAAACTCTCCAGTTGATGGCAAGAAAGAGTTGAATCATTCGGCTCCTATTGATACTCCAGTCCAAACTTCGAACGGAAGCCAAGCGCAGGAAGAGTATCGTTCTCAGAAACCAAGTGATGCTCCTGTATTTGAACAACCAGAGTTAAAGGTTGAAAGTAAAGATACGAGTCGTACAGAGATTATTCCTTTCCAAGTGGAGGAAGTAGAGGCGGATGATTTGCCGCAAGGTCAAACTGAGGTGATTCAGGCAGGGAAAAATGGTAGTCGTACCATCGTGACCCGCAGCTACCTTTTAAATGGTCAGGTGATCCATACAGAGGAGGTTTCCAATCAGGTAACGACTGAGCCGACTTCTGAGATTAGAAAAGTCGGAAGCAAGATCCCTTCTCCTACAAAACCAAGCCCAGGGGAGTCCGTTAGCGAGAAACCAACAGACGCTCCAATAAATGAAGTTCCAAGCTTAAACGTTGAAGAAAAAGATGTTACCACAACAGTGGCTGAACCCTACACTCGAGAACGAGTAGAGAGTGATAGCTTGCCAGTTGGCCAGACCAAGATAACCCAAGCTGGTCAAGATGGAGTGCGTACAATCGTCACCCGTCAGTACATGGTAAATGGAAAAGTAGAGAGAAGCCAGGAACTCTCGAACGAAGTGACAACTCCAGCAGTATCAGAAATCGTAACAGTTGGAACAGGCCCTGTTAGCGAGAAACCAACAGACGCCCCAATAAATGAAGTTCCAAGCTTAAACGTTGAAGAAAAAGATGTTACCACGACGGTAGCAGAACCCTACACTCGAGAACGAGTAGAGAGTGATAGCTTACCAGTTGGCCAGACCAAGATAACCCAAGCTGGTCAAGATGGAGTGCGCACAATCGTCACCCGTCAGTACATGGTAGATGGAAAAGTAGAGAGAAGCCAGGAAATCTCCAACGAAGTGACGACTCCAGCAGTATCAGAAATCGTAACAGTTGGAACAGGCCCTGTTAGCGAGAAACCAACAGACGCTCCTGTAAATGAAGTTCCAAGCTTAAACGTCGAAGAAAAGGACGTTACCACAACAGTGGCTGAACCCTATCCAACCAAGGAAGTGGAAAGTGCAGACCTGCCATTGGGGCAAAGAGAAGTTAGTCAAGCAGGTCAAGAGGGCGTGCGTACGATTGTGACTCGTCAGTATTTAGTAGATGGAAAAGTCGAAAATACAGAGGAAATCTCTAACACTATCACAAAAGAAGCAGTTCCTCAGATTATCAAAGTCGGTACAAAACCAATTTCTACAAATGCGGATCACGCTCCTGTGGAACCAGAAAAAGGAACCCTCGACCTCGAACCCTTACACCAATTAGTGGAAGAAGCTGAGAGCATCCAGAAAACGCATCAGTATTTCAATGATACCACTGCAGATCAGGAGTCTTATAAACAGGCAGTCGCAAATGCCCAAGCTCTCTTTGAGGCATCTCATGCTAGTCAAGAACAGGTTGATTCTTTGAAAAAGGCTCTTGAAACTGCTAAGAAAAACCTAGACGGTCAACCTGTTGATAAGAAAACTCTTGGAGTTGAATTTGACATGAAGGATGTAACTCAGTCTACAGTTGCTTACCAGTATGCTGATGAACAAGCCAAACTCCGCTATCGTCGTGCTCTAGATCAGGCCAAGCTCGTTTTGGACAATCCTTTCGCCAATCAAGCCTTGGTCGATCAAGTTCGGACGGATCTCGAGGCCGCTCGTCAAGCTCTGGATGGTGTCAAGAGAAAACCAACCCTCTCTCTAGTCCGTGTCGAGAAGGAAGAAGACAAACGCCAAGTTTCTCTTAGCTATCACTTGACGGATGCTACAGCTAGCTATCAATCAGCCAAAGCGCAGCTATACAAGGGTGAAACGTTAATCAAGGAAGTCGATCTTGTGGACCTCGCTCAAAAATTGACATTTGATGACTTGGACTACTATACTCCTTATACCCTCAAAACCGTCATGAAATATGACCTAGGTCAAGGGGAACAAACTAGTATAGAGGATCAACGTCCAGTTCAGCTAGATTATAAGAAGGTTGAAATCAAAGACATTGACCGCATCGAACTGTACGGTAAAGATGGTAGTCACTACCGACGTTACCTATCCCTGTCGGAAGTGCCGTCTGATTTGGACAACTACTATGTCCGCATTCAGTCAGACAAGTTCAAGGATATGCTCTTACCAGTTTCTAAGATTACAGATAAGGGCAATGCCTATTCCGTAACGGTATCAGCTAATCAGCTCGTCGAGGGAGAAGGGGATCATTATCGTCCAGATTACTCTTTTGAACTGCCGAAAACGCCTCTTAGTCAAGAAGGTGTCTATACGTCCTTCAAAGCGCTCGTAGAGGCCATGAAGTCAAACCCGACTGGAAACTTCACATTAGGAGCGGATGTTTCAGCAGATGAACTCCAGTTGGAACAGTCTGCGACAAGCTATGTACCAGAAGAATTTTCAGGTAGCCTAACTAGCCGAGTGGATGGCAAAGATTATACCATCTACAACTTGGCAAAACCACTCTTCGCAACCTTGAGAAATGCCACCATCCAGCAACTGACCTTGAAATCGGCTGCAGTGACAGGCAAGGATTCTATAGGGGCCTTGGCTAGCAACGCTCAGAACGCAACGATTACGGATGTTTCTGTAAGTGGTAGTCTATCTGGGAACAAGCATATCGGTGGACTCGTAGGTGTTGCCCAAAACACAAAACTAACCAATGTTGCCTTTAAAGGGTCCATCACCAGCACCCAAGATGGGGGGCAGGAGTACAATATTGGTGGCCTGGTCGGTAATTTCCACGGCAACCAATCACTGGCGCAGAAGAGTCAGGCGGATGTATCTATCCAAGTAACGGGTAGAAACGGAGACCAGCGTGTTGGAGGATTGATCGGTCGTTTGCAAAATGGAGCTAGATTAGAAACTTCTTATGTGACTGGTTCTATCCAAAATGGAGGTCATTCTGGCCAAGTCGGTGGAGCAATCGGGTCTACTTGGAACAATGGACAGGTCCGAAATGTCTTGACCAGTGTCAAGGTTCAAAATGGTCATACGATGACAGGAGATCCCTATCCTGAGGCTTCTGTTCGGGACTCTTATGTTCTTGAAGGGACTACAGCAAATCGAAAAGATGAGCGTTTTGTCCGTTCTATTTCAGAGGCCGATGCGCAAACCAAACGTCAGTCCTTTGGAATCACTTCAAACTTGACGGACCAAGAGCCATTGCAGCAAGCTTACCAGCATCAAACAGACTATAGTCGAGTGAGAGGAGCCCAGGAGTCCAGAAAGCAAGCCTACGAAAATGTAGAAAAACTATTACCATTCTACAACAAAGACTTCATCGTTCATATAGCCAACCAATTAGCTGAAGATGATAAACTCAACAAAGTAGCCCTGCTAGATGTGGTTCCGATGAAAGACGAGACGCTGATAACGGATGTCAACAGCCATAAGGGTGAAATCAATAGACTGATGTTGCATTATGCAGATAAGACGATCGCTTATCTTGATCTGACCTACAAGGGTGATTTTGCCAATGGCCAGATTGCAGAATATAGCATTGCTGATAAGAATTTACTCTATACGCCAGAAGTCTTCCTATCTGACTACCAGTCTATTAAAGAGAGTGTCTTGGATGAACTCAAATCTGTGACCTATGACTCGGCTGCAGTGCGTAAAGTATTAGGGATTGGTGAAACAGCTTCCTTAGATGATCTTTATCTGGAAAAAGCCTTTGAACAAATCAAAGCTGAACTAGGTCAGGAGCTCCTCAAGGTACTTTCAGTTGACAAGTCGATCAACACCCTAGGCCCTGCCGTAGCGGATGCGATTAGCCAAAAAATTCTGAAGAACAAAGAGGCCTTCATGCTTGGTCTGACCTATCTCAACCGATGGTACAATGTCAACTATGGAACTTTCAATACCAAAGATCTTAATGCCTATAAGTTTGATTTCTTTGGCAATCAAGCAGCTTCGACACTGGATACTATCATCGCTCTCGGGAACTCTGGAATGGGCAATCTTCGAGCCCAAAACAACTTCAATGCCTACCGACAATCTCTAGCCAAGGAAAAAGGCAAAGGAGACCTCTTTGCTTACTTAGAAAGTCTGCGTGAACTCTTCTTGCCACACAAAACCAACAGTGAATGGTTCAAGGAAAATACTAAGGCTTATATCGTAGAGGCTCGTTCAAGTCTGCCAGAAATTCAGGCTAAGCAAGACAATGCAGATCGTAAGAGTAAGTATACAATCAAGGTCTACGACAGACTGACTCAGGGAGATTGGGGCTTCAAGCAAATGGTCCTCCAACTTCTGACCTTACCTGAAAGAGATGTCTATATCATCAGCAATATGTCGACCATTGCCTTTGGTAGCTTTGGAGGCTACAGGAAAGAAGGTGGCAGAGTTCTCTCAGGTGAGGAACTCCATCGACACGTTGAAAAACTTGTGGATCAATCAGCTGAATGGCAACGAAACCACTATGACATGTGGTACAACATTCTAAGTCCAAACAGGAAAGACACTCTATTCAGACGGGTGATCGTTACAGACGGTTTCTTTCTTTATAATGATAAAGGCCAGCAATATTGGGCTCCGCGTAATGATAAGACCTCAGTTGCTATGTACAATTTCTTTGGCCCTGCTGGCAAATATCACGGAGACAATGGACTAGGAGCCTTTGCCAATGGTTATGAAGTCTTCTACGTCTATGACCAGATGCTGGGAGCTTCTGGAACCATGGTCTATACCCATGAAATGACCCACAACTCGGATGGTTCTATCTATTTTGAAGGACATGGTCGTCGTGAGGGTGAAGGACCTGAGAGTTTTGCTACAGGAATGTTAGAGTCTGTAACCAATGTTAGCGAAAAAGGTCTCGTGCTCAATAGCTTCTATCAGGGAGATAAAGATTCGACCACACGTTACCATACCTATGATCCTGTTGCCCGATTCTCCTCAGCAGATGCTCTTCGCGACTACATGCATGGAGTCTTTGATGTACTGAACCTTCTGGATTATGTAGAAGGGGATATTGTTACTGGAGTTCTAACTGATCAACAGAAAATGAAATGGTACCGTAAGGCTGAAAATTATAAATTTGAGAATACGTCTTATGGTAAACAAGCTCACGCTGATGATCGAATTGTCCCTATAACTGCCGAAGAAGCAGCCAAACTAAAATCTGTTGATGATTTGGTTGATCATAATATCATTGGTCGTCGCGATGGTTGGGATAGAGCTAACTTTGGACGAAATGGCTACTATGTCATCAATATGTTTGCTTCCTTCTATGCAGCTCTGGACAATCCAACTGGTGCACCTGGGGGACTTATGTTCCGCCGTAGAGCTTATGAATTGCTCGGAGACAAGGGTTACCAACAAGGATTTGTCCCATATGTATCTGGCCAATACGCTGGCCAAGCGCTTAAAGAAGGTCATAAGACCTACTCAATCTGGAACAGAGGAGATGTCGGAGTAGTTGGAGATGATTTGGTTTTCAAAAATCTCTATGGTAGCCAGTATGAATCATGGAAGGATTTGAAGAAAGCCATGTTGAATGAGCGATACAACAAGGCTCAAAACTTCCTTCGCCCTATCACTATCGAGTTTGAAGCAGGAAAACTAGATAGCAAACGACAAATTACGATTTCTTCTTATGAGGAATTACAAGATTATATGTACTTAGCAGTACTAGCGGATGCCTCAGCTAAGAACATTGATCGTGCCTTATCAGACAGCTCTAAGAGCAGTGTCGCCCAACTCAAGTATCGTATTTTCAACGCTTATCTACGTGCCACAGACGACTTCAGACAGTCCATCTTTGAAAGATAGACACGAAAAAAGAAGATCCAAGTGATCTTCTTTTTTAGGTGAATGGCTTGCTTAGTACAAAAACGAATGAATTTACAAATAAATTGATACAGGACATATTTCTTACTCTAAATATCTGGAGAGAAATTGGAAAACATTCATCATCTAGTATACTCGTTTCGAAATTTCTTTTGTTTTTCATGAAAATATGATAAAATGATAGTTGTAAAATTTTTTTAAGGAGATTCGGATGAAAACAAAAGCACTTGCTCGCGTAAATGCGATTTTTGGTCTTATTTCAGGTATCGTCTTGCTGTTGGCACCTCTTGTTATGTTTATGATAGCTGTCGGGGCTGCTGCAGCGACGGAGGACTCTGATGCAACAGTTGGTATATTGACGATTTTTTCAATCATTTTGGCATTGGTAAAAATTGCTGTCTTGGTTTTAGGAATTGTGTCTATTGTCTATTACAAGGACGATGAGCGTGTGACCCCTGCACCGTCTGTTTTGTTTATCGTGGGTGGTTCTGTTGGATTGATCCCATTCTTGGGCTGGGTAGGAGGAATTCTGACAATCATTGGTGGATCCCTCTATTTTGGACTTTTGAAAAAGTTCGAGATTCAAGAATAATGACTTTTTGTTAGGAATATTTTCAAATAAGAGAAGGCGCTTAGCCTTCTTTTTTTGTCATCAACGACGGATAAATTTTACAAGATAAATAAGCTTTGACATTCGTGAAATCTAAAGCATTTATTGGAGACAAGGAAGTATTTTTATAGTATAATGGTGGATGTGAAATACCTATATCAAAATATAATGCTAGTTATTTTCTTGATAGAAGGTAAAAGTTGAGAGGATTTAAAATGAAAAAGTTTTTTGGAGAGAAGCAGCATCGTTTCTCCTTACGAAAATTAGCAATTGGACTTGTGTCAGCTTCGATTTCAAGCCTATTTTTTGTGTCCATTGCGAGTAGTGGAACCGTATTTGCTCAAGAAAATGTAGCTGTTCACTACAAATATGTGACGGATACGGAGCTGAGTGGGCAAGAGAAGGACTTGATTGTCAAGGATATTCCGAAGATTGCGGAAGATAGTGAGAGCACCTATTATCTAGTCTACCGTATGGATGAGAAAGCCCAACTAGGTCAGTTGCCCAATACAGGTGGGCAGAATAGCCTTACTAGTGTTTTAACTGGTGGAGCCCTAGCTTCAATTGGCCTTCTTATTTTTGTCGTATCGAAAAAGAAAGGCAAAAAGAAAGCCCTCTTGAATGTGATTTTGGTAACAGGGATGGGCAGTGGTTTGGCTTCTTCAGTTCAGGCTATTGAAAATCAACTTTTGCTCCAGTACAATCAGGAATACCAATTATCCCAAGGAGATAGTCTGCCTTTGCCACGTGCCTTATCAGGTTATACTTATCTAGGCTATATTAAGCAAGACAAAGAGATTAATCAGCAAGAAACTGCTGCTAGGGATCAGAAACTTGACTATACAGTTCAACCTCATTTCCAAGCCAACGAAGGTGGACAAAAGGCAGGAGATGAGCAGAAAGCTCCGTCTTCAACAAGCCCTGCAGACAAGACAATCCCTTCTCAAGATTTATCTAATAAAAAGCCGTCTGGTATTGCTAGTGTAGATCCTCAAGACGAAGTCTTGGCTGGTCGCGTGAACAAACCAGAGCTCTTATACAAAGACCAAGAGATTGTAACCAAACTAGATGTTTCAGAAGTGGTGCAGGAAAATCCAGATCTAGCAGAGGGAACCATCCATGTCAAACAAGAAGGTCGTGCTGGGAAGAAGATTGAACTTGTTCGCATTTTCACGGTTGAAAACCAAGAAATTTCTAGGGAAGTTCTCTCAACTAAGGTAGAAGAAGCCTTGCCACGTATAGTAGAGAAAGGGACTAAGAAGGCAGTAGCTGCAAGTGAAGCACCTCAGTCTGCAAGAAAAGGAGAGCCTGAGACTCAGGCTCCATTACCAGAATATACAGGCGAGCAAGCGGGAGCGGTTGTAGCCCCAGAGACAGCTGAAAAACCAGAATATACAGGCACCCAAGCTGGAGCAGTTGTTGAACCCGAACAAGTCGCTCCGCTACCTGAGTATCAGGGAACCCAAGCTGGTGCTATCGTCGAGCCAGAACAAGTTGAGCCAGAGGTTGGGGGTGTCCAGTCTGGGGCTTTGGTGGAACCAGAAACGACTGACAAACCAGCCTATACAGGCGAGCAGTCAGGAGCAATCGTAGAGCCTGAACAGGTGCCACCAACACCAGAATATACAGGAACTCAAGCAGGAGCGATTGTTGACCCTGAGATAGCTGAAAAACCAGAATATACAGATACTCAATCAGGTGCGATAGTGGAACCTGAGACTCAATCTTCCTTACCAGAATATAAAGGTGAGCAAGCAGGAGCCATCGTTGAACCGGAACAAGTCGCTCCTCTTCCAGAATATACTGGCAATACCGAGCAAGTAAAACCGGAAACTCCGACAGAAAAACCAAAAGAAAAAGACCCAGAGAAGACGCTTGAGCTAAGAAATGTTTCGGATCTGGAGTTGTATAGTCAGACCAATGGTACTTACAAACAACACGTTTCTTTAGACGGTGTCCCAAGTAATCCAGACACTTACTTTGTCAAGGTTAAATCCTCGTCATTTAAAGATGTCTATTTACCAGTCGCTTCAATAACGGCAGAAATAAAAAATGGGCAGCCAGTTTATAAAATCACAGCCAAGGCTGAGAAACTCCAGCAAGAGCTAGAAAATAAATATGTTGATAATTTCACCTTCTACCTAGCTAAGAAGGCTAGAGAGGAAACGACAACCTTTACTTCCTTTAGCAACCTAGTCAAAGCTATCAACCAGAATCTCTCTGGAACCTATCATTTAGCAGCTAGTTTGAATGCCAACGAAGTGGAGTTAGAGCCTGAAGCTAAATCCTACATCAAGGGTACCTTTACTGGTCAGTTGATCGGTGAAAAAGATGGCAAGCAGTATGCTATTTACAACTTGAAAAAACCACTGTTTGAAACTTTGAGTAGTGCCACAGTAGAAAAATTGAGTCTGAAAAATGTCTCCATTTCAGGGAAAGATGATATCGGTGCATTGTCCTATGAAGCTCAGAATGGCACAAAGATTCAGCAAGTTCACGTTGATGGTGTTCTCGCCGGTGAACGTGGTATCGGTGGTTTGCTGGCAAAGGCTGAGCAATCAAGCATCACAGAGAGCAGTTTCAAGGGAAGAATTATCAACACGTATGAGACGACTGCTGCCTATAATATCGGTGGTCTGGTCGGTCATTTGACAGGTGACAAGGCTTTACTTACTAAGTCAAAAGCGACAGTAGCCATTTCATCCAACACAAATAGTTCAGATCAGACAGTGGCTGGTCTTGCAGGTCTAGTAGATCAGGATGCACAAATCCAAGATAGCTATGCTGAAGGCGATATTAACAATGCCAAGCACTTTGGTAGAGTCGCGGGAGTAGCAGGCTATTTGTGGGATCGAAAAACTAATGAGGAACAGCATGCTGGAAGATTGACCAATGTTCTCAGTGATGTCAATGTAACCAACGGAAATGCCATTACCGGTTACCACTATAATGGAATGAAGGTGAAGGACACATTCAGCAGCAAGGCAAACAGAGTCTACAATGTCACCTTAGTCAAGGATGAGGTCGTCAGCAAGGAATCCTTTGAAGAAAGAGGAACAATGCTAGATGCTTCCCAGATTGAAAGCAAGAAAGCAGCCATCAATCCTCTCACTCTACCAACAGTGGAACCCCTCTCAACAAGTGGCAAGAAAGACAGTGATTTTTCTAAGGTAGCCCATTATCAAGCTAAGCGCGCCTTGGCTTATAAGAACATTGAAAAATTGCTACCTTTCTACAACAAGGCAACCATCGTCAAATACGGAAATCTGGTCAATGAGAACAGTCTGTTATATCAAAAAGAACTCTTGTCAGCAGTTATGATGAAGGATAACCAAGTCATCACAGACATTGTTTCCAACAAAGAGACTGCAAACAAACTCTTGCTTCACTACAAGGACCATTCTTCTGAGAAGCTTAATCTCAAGTACCAGGATGATTTCGCCAAATTAGCAGAATATAGTCTAGGCGATACTGGACTTCTTTACACACCGAATCAATTCTTGTACGACCAAAGCTCTATCATCAAACAAGTCTTACCTGAATTGCAGCAGGTGGACTACCATTCAGAAGGCATCAGAAAGACACTCGGTATTTCTCCAAAAGTCGAGCAGACTGAGCTCTATCTTGAAGACCAGTTCGCCAAAACAAAGGAACATCTGGAAGATAGTTTGAAGAAACTCTTGTCAGCAGATGCTGGACTTGCTGGCGATAACCCAGTTACCAAGGGCTATCTTGTAGATAAAATCAAGCACAATAAGGAAGCCTTGCTACTTGGTTTGACATATCTGGAACGTTGGTATAACTTCAGCTACGGTCAAGTAAACGTCAAAGACCTGGTTCTGTACCACCTGGACTTCTTTGGTAAGGGAAATGCTTCACCACTAGATACTCTAATCGAGTTAGGTAAATCTGGTTTTAACAACCTTCTAGCTAAGAATAATGTCGATACTTATGGTATCAGTCTTGCCAGTCAACATGGAACGACAGATTTGTTTAGCACTTTAGAACATTACCGAAAAGTCTTTCTACCAGAGAAAAGCAACAATGACTGGTTTAAATCAGAGACTAAGGCTTACATCGTCGAAGAAAAATCTAATATTGAAGAAGTCAGAACTAAGCAGGGACAAGCTGGTACCAAGTATTCTATCGGTGTTTATGATCGCATCACGAGTGCCACATGGAAATACCGCAATATGGTCTTGCCGCTCCTAACCTTGCCAGAGAAATCAGTATTTGTCATCTCAACTATGTCTAGTCTAGGATTTGGAGCCTATGATCGCTACCGCAATAGCGAGCATAAAGCGGGCAAGGCTCTCAATGATTTTGTAGAAGAAAATGCGCGTGAAACAGCCAAACGCCAGCGAGATCACTACGATTATTGGTATCGTATTTTAGATGAACAATCACGTGAAAAACTCTATCGTACCATCTTGCTTTATGATGCTTATAAGTTTGGTGATGACACAACCTCTGGAAAAGCTACAGTGGAGGCTAAGTTTGATAGTTCCAATCCAGCTATGAAGAACTTCTTTGGCCCAGTTGGCAATAAGGTAGTACACAACCAGCATGGAGCCTACGCAACAGGAGATGGTGTCTACTATATGTCTTACCGTATGCTCGACAAGGATGGAGCCATTACTTATACCCATGAAATGACCCATGATTCAGATCAGGATATCTACCTTGGCGGTTATGGTCGTAGAAGTGGCTTGGGACCAGAATTCTTCGCAAAAGGCTTATTGCAAGCCCCTGACCAACCGAGTGACGCAACCATTACCATCAATTCTATCTTGAAACACTCAACATCAGATAGTACAGAGGGCTCCCGTCTGCAAGTCTTGGATCCGACAGAGAGATTCCAAAACGCATCAGATCTTCAGAACTATGTCCACAACATGTTTGACCTCATCTACATGTTGGAATATCTCGAGGGACAATCAATCGTTAATAAACTAAGTGTTTACCAGAAAATGGCGGCTCTCAGAAAGATTGAGAACAAGTATGTGAAAGATCCAGTAGATGGCAATGAGGTATACGCTACTAACGTAGTCAAAGAATTGACAGAAGCAGAGGCCCAAAAACTAACTAACTTTGATAGTTTGATTGACCATAACATCTTGTCAGCTCGTGAGTACCAATCTGGAGACTACGAGCGAAATGGCTACTATACGATTAAACTCTTTGCCCCAATCTTTTCAGCTCTCAGCAGTGAGAAAGGCACACCAGGGGACCTTATGGGACGTCGGATCGCTTACGAACTTTTGGCTTCCAAAGGCTTTAAGGATGGAATGGTACCTTATATCTCAAACCAATACGAAGAAGTTGCCAAACAAAAAGGTAAAACTATCAATCTCTATGGTAAAGAACGCGGATTGGTGACCGATAAACTTGTATTGGACAAGGTATTTGAAGGCAAGTATGCATCTTGGGCTGCCTTTAAGAAAGCCATGTATAAAGAACGTGTGGATCAGTTTGAAAACTTAAAACAAGTGACCTTTAAAGATCCGACAAAACCATGGCCAAGCTATGGGATCAAGACCATCAATCAAGTGACTGAATTGCAGGCCCTCATGGATCAAGCTATTCTCAAGGATGCTGTAAGTCCTCGTTGGAGCAACTATAATCCAGAGTATGATAGTGCCGTTCATAAGTTGAAGAGAGCAATCTTTAAGGCCTATCTTGACCAAACAAACGACTTCAGAACCTCTATTTTTAAGAAATAAGGGGTGGAAAATGAAAAGGGAGGATCGACAGATCTTCTCTTTTTATGTCCGGATGTCTGAAAGCTGGTAGGCGATTTGTTTGTGACGGAGAAGGTCTTTTGTTTCTGGAGCAAATATGGTAGAATGATAGCTACGAGAGAAGGAGGTTTTTATGGAGAGAGATAGATTGGTTCGACTCAATTGGAGACTGGGCATGCTGGCAGGTATAACCTTGCTTTTGGGACCTGTCCTACGATTTTTGCTATCCTATACTGGGGCCATCATCTATAAAGATCCTTCAAAAATGCTGGTCGTCACGGTTGCCTTTTCCCTGCTCCTGACATTTTTTAAGATTTTGATGATTGCATTAGGGACTTTTATGCTAATCTATTTCGAAGAGGATCAACAACTTCGAATGCTGCCATCTATTTTATTTATCATTGGTGGCGTGCTGGGCTTTCTTTCAGCGACCGAGTGGATAGGAGGATTTCTAATCATTAAAGGCGCTGTTTCTTTTTCTAAATTTTTGAAAGAAGTCCGTGGCCTTGTCTGATAGTCTAGTGAAAACAACCCTAGGAAGGGTTGTTTTTGTGTTTCAAAAACAATTTTTAAAAGTAGATTGCTGAGAGAAGAGTCATGTTGAGACTCTTCTCTTTTTAGTTGATTTTAACTAGCTTTTTTGTGAAAAATTGTGTAAAATAGAATAGATAAACGAGGGAAACCTCGAAAAATAAAAGGAGAATCCATCTAATGGTAAAATTGGTTTTTGCTCGCCACGGTGAGTCTGAATGGAACAAAGCTAACCTTTTCACTGGTTGGGCTGATGTTGATTTGTCTGATAAAGGAACACAACAAGCGATTGACGCTGGTAAATTGATCAAGGAAGCTGGTATCGAATTTGACCAAGCTTACACTTCAGTATTGAAACGTGCGATCAAAACAACAAATTTGGCTCTTGAAGCTGCTGACCAATTGTGGGTTCCAGTTGAAAAATCATGGCGCTTGAACGAACGTCACTACGGTGGTTTGACTGGTAAAAACAAAGCTGAAGCTGCTGAACAATTTGGTGATGAGCAAGTTCATATCTGGCGCCGTTCATACGATGTATTGCCTCCTGCAATGCCTCATGATGACGAATACTCAGCGCATACTGACCGTCGTTACGCTTCACTTGACGATTCAGTCATTCCAGATGCTGAAAACTTGAAAGTGACTTTGGAACGTGCCCTTCCATTCTGGGAAGACAAAATCGCTCCAGCACTTAAAGATGGTAAAAACGTATTCGTAGGAGCTCACGGTAACTCAATCCGTGCCCTTGTAAAACACATCAAACACTTGTCAGATGATGAAATCATGGGTGTAGAAATCCCTAACTTCCCACCATTGGTATTCGAATTCGACGAAAAATTGAATGTCGTAAAAGAATACTATCTTGGAAAATAATCTATAAACAGAAGGCCTAGGGATTCCTAGGCTTTTTTGTATTTGCTTCTAGTTTCCAATTAGTTGAAAAAGCGTTATAAATGATAGTAAAGAGTGACTTAATTGTAAGAAAGAGAGAAAGACGATGGCTTACAGGCTCTTTGTCAACTGTAGTGGGTTGATGAACAGGGCTAGTAAGGTGAAATGATCTAATCGAGTGGTTATTCTAGGGTAATTAAAAACGATTTATCGTGCTGAAAATTTAGAAATGGCAGTACAAGCTTTAGAGGACTTTATCGCTGAATGGAAGCCAAAGTATAGGAAAGTCATGGAAAGTCTGGAGAATACGGATAATCTTTTAACTTTTTTCCAGTTTCCCTACCAAATTTGGCACAGCATTTATTCGACAAACCTCATTGAGTCTCTCAACAAAGAAATTAAACGTCAAACGAAAAAGAAGGTTCTTTTTCCTACCGAAGAAGCCCTGAACCGTTATTTAGTTACTTTGTTTGAAGATTATAATTTCAAGCAAAGTCAACGAATCCATAAAGGGTTTGGTCAATGTTCTGACACACTTGAAAGCTTATTTGATTAGCACTCCATAACTCTACTTGAGTGTTTACACATAATTATTGACAGTATCTAAAGCGTTTTTAGTGTAATTCGTATATAGTTGTTGACAAAACATTTTAACAGTAAAAGAGTGCAACTTTATTTGTTCACTCTTTTTTTGCGTATAACAGAAAAATTTTTGATAAATAGAATAGTATTGCTACTTATTTATCAAAAATTTACGATGATTAGACAAAAGAATACTTTGCCCCCAAAATAGCATTTAGAAATATTTAGAAGATAAATAATGTGTCGCAATGCTCCAAATGGTTAGTTTTCTAAGTGTAAGCTTGTTCTTAGGCAGGCTATTATTCCTTTACTAAAGGTAAAGAAATGGTGACTTTTAAGCCTGGATGATTGTCTAAAAAAACAATTTCACCTTGATGTAATTTAATAATTTGTTTGGTGATAACTGTTCCCATACCATGTGATTCATAATTAGTTGATTTTTGATTTAGCTCAGTAATTTTTTGAGCTGTAATATCTCCTTGATCCGCAATGACGATGAGCACTTTATTATCAGATAATTGATAAGTCAGATCAATCTGGTTAGAGCCGCTGTGCATAATACTATTAAGCAAGAGATTTCTAAAAGCTCTTGCTAATAAAGTTACCTCTCCTTTTACCAACACTGTCTCGGCAGGTAAATCAAAATGAAGTGCAATTGTTTCATAATTATTCAATATATCGGCAATTACTGTTCGTAGGACAGCAACCAAATCAAGATTGGAAAATTCGGAGTGACGCTTTTGGTTATCCAATAAGTAGCTCATATTGAGATTAGAAATCATTTCTTTCATAGTTTGAATCTGATTTTCAATTTCCTCTGTCTGCTTTCCTTTGCCATATTGCTGCTCTAACTGACTGTTATAACCTGATATGAGCATAAGAGGATTGCGTAAATCATGACTGACCCCTCTAATCCATTGCTCTTTCATCGTGTTGCTTTCTTCCAAAATATGAGATGTTTCATTGAGAGCCGTCTTAATTTCAGAGAAATTTCCCTTTTCTTTAAGAACGACATTTTGACCTTGAGATAAAGAAGTGACAGCAGTAATAATCGGCTCCATCTCCTTTTTAATACGCAACTTTGATCGGCTCAAAAGAATAAAAATAAGTAAAAGAATAATACCCAAGAAAACAAGTCCCAAACTGAGAAAATTCCTAATAAATTGCGTATTAGCATAGAAATTAAATTTTGCTAAGGAATGCTTTTTAGGATAGCCCAAAACTAAAATTTGCTGACCACGTACATAGGAGAAAACAGGGTAATCTTCTAAATACCAACGTGAAAATTTAACCATATCAGCATTCGTATAATGCCTTTTGAGTCCTTTAGGTAAATGATAAGATTGGACAATATTGCCATCTTGATTCAGTACCATAGCCCAAGTATTTTGTTTATCCATTTCAATTTTGCTGCTTTTATCAAAATTGAAATTATTCTCTTGACTCGATTGAGCGATTTTAGTGTAAAGTAGTTCCGGTTTTTCCTTTCCATAGAAACTAAAATAGGCTGAGAAAACCAAACCATAAACAAAAACAAGTCCTATGATTAAAGCCAAGATTAATAGAACATACCTGGTTAATAACTTAGTAAAAAATTTAACGGTATCCATTTAATTCACCTTTAGTTTGTAACCCAAACCTTTAACCGTTATTAAGCTTTCTGGTTTAGAAGGATTGGCTTCAATCTTTTGTCGAATCTTACGAATATGAGCCATTAGGGTATTATCATAGCCTTGGTATTGTAATCCCCAGACTTTTTCTAAGAGTTGGTCAAAAGTAACAATGCGATTCTTATTATCATATAAGACCTTAAGAATACTGTATTCCTTAGCCGTCAGCTGAATCTCTAGTTTTCCTTTGGTAATCAAGGCTTGGCTAAAATGCACCTGGCAAGCAGGCAAAACAAGGGTATCTTCCTTTTCGGGATAGGCTCTTTTTAGGATGGAAAGAATACGCAACTCCAAATCTCTTGGACGGAAAGGCTTGATAATATAGTCATCTGCCCCTAACTCAAAGCCCTGATATTGTTTTTCTATATCGGAGATTGCCGACAAAAACAAAACAGGAACCATTGAAGTCTTACGGATACCCTTTAAAACTTCAAATCCTGATCCTTCAGGCAGCATAATGTCTAAAATAACTAAATCAAAAGATTTTTCTTCAAATTGCTCCAAAGCTTCTTTTTGTGATTGTACACTTGTTAGATTGCTAAACCCAGCAATGCTCAATGATTCTTGCACTATTTCTAAAATTTCTGGGTTATCGTCTAAAATTAAGATCTTCTTTTCTTTATAATTCATACTATTACCTCAACAAGACTAGTATAGCACATTGCTTCCTTGGTCAAGGACTTTAAAGTAAAAATTAAGGAAGAATTAAGGTAATGAACAGATTAAAATAAAGGAGGTTCATTATAATGAAAATAGCGAAAGGATATAACATCACTATAAGATTTTTAAAGGAGAAAACAAATGAACAATTATATCGTTGAAACCAACCAATTAAGTAAGGATTTTTCAGGTGAAGTAGCCGTTAATCAGCTCTCTATTCATATTAGAAAAAATGAAATTTATGGTTTTTTGGGACCAAATGGTGCTGGTAAGAGTACTGCTATGAAAATGCTTTTAGGATTGTTGCAACCAAGCCACGGTTCCATTAAGCTCTTTGGAAAAACCTTTAACAGCAATCAAATATCACTCCTCTCAAATGTAGGTTCTCTCATTGAAGAGCCCTCTTACTATGCTAATTTGACCGGCTATGAAAATCTTGAAATTATCCAAAAATTGCTTAAATTACCAAAAAGAAATATTGATGAAGTCTTAAAGATTGTCAGACTTTTCGATCAAAAAGACAAGCTAGTTAAAAATTATTCACTAGGCATGAAACAACGTTTAGGAATTGCGTTAGCTATTGTTAAATTTCCTAAATTACTGATTTTGGATGAGCCAACTAATGGTTTAGACCCTGCCGGTATTCAAGAAATTCGTGAGCTTATCAAGTCTTTACCACAAAAATACGATATGACTATCATCGTTTCTAGCCATATTCTTTCAGAAATTGAACAGATGGCTACAACTGTTGGCATTATCAATCATGGTCAATTACTTTTTGAAGGCCACCTATCTGACCTTGAAGAAGATGAAAAATATCTGTTTGAGACCAGTGATGATGTAACTGCTAAAAGAATACTAATGTTCAATGGTTTTAATTTGGATGATGACCCAAAATTGATTATCAACGATAACAATAAAGTTAATATAGCCACTGCTATTCGACTCTTAGTTGAAAATAATGTTGATATTTATCAAGTTCGTATGATTCGTCGATCGCTGGAAGATGTTTTCCTTGATATGACAGGACGGGAAGGAAGTGTTTTGTAATGCTAAATTTACAATTAGAATTTATCAAATTAAAAAGACGTTCTTTCTTGCTATCTTTGATTGCTATTGTAGCAGTGGGCTTGATTTGGAGTGGCGTTGTTATCAAATATGAATTACCTAAAACACATGAGGCCTATAATGCCATTTATACCATGACTTACTTGAATGATGTTATTTTGCCACTTTTCATTGCAGTTTTAGCGTCTAGACTACTGGAATTGGAACATCTAGGCAAAACTTTTAAACTCTTGCAAACCAGTAACGAAAGTCCTTGGCAACTTTTTAAGGCTAAATTGACTGTGATGGCTATTTTTGCCTTTGTTGTCAGTTTGATTCAAACGATTTTTCTGAAATTTATTATTCAAGGCATGCAGGTCAGTGTGACACCTGTTTCATTGAGTCTCTTTTTGTCCACAACTTTTTTGGTTTGTCTCTTTCTGTCTTGTTTACATCTTTGCTTAGCTTTTATCTATCCAAAGCCAAGTGTGACAGTGGTAACAGGCTTAATTGGTTCCTTCCTGTCATTTGTAGGTATCGGCGCGTTACCATTTCCTATTCGTATTTTCATTCCTTGGCAATATTTCTCTATGATGGGAATCGCTAAACGGGTGGCTGGAACTAACACTTATCTCTTTCAATATGATAATGCTTATCCCTTTAAATTAGTCACATTATTGCTTATCATTTTTTTAAGCATCTTTGTCAGTAAGAAACTCATTGGAAAGGCGGATCTATTATGATTACTTTTGAATTTAAAAAAATAAAAAAAAGTGCTATTCCGATAACGCTAATCTTCTTTAACCTTGTTGGGTCCTTATTGGGAACAATGATTTTTGCCCTCAACCGAAAAGTTCTCTTAGAAGGTACACAAGCTCACGTCCTTTGGGGACAAACAGTTTTCTACTCCTCGCAGATATTTACTCCTATTCTGATCGGGATTATCTGTTCCATCAGTTGTCAATTCGAGGAAAGTAATAAAAACTGGCAGCGCTTATTAAGTATTCCGGTTAAAGCCAATCGTATCGTTTTATCAAAAATTACCAGCTTGTCACTAGTCATGGCTATTAGTCAACTGATAGTTCTTCTCTTTTATATTATCAGCGCTTTGGTTTTGAAGGTACCTTTTGCAAATTATCTACTGGACTTTTTGCTTTGGTCTATCACAGGTTGGATAGCAACCATTACTATTGTCACCATTCAAATTTTTCTTAGTATTCGCTTAAAAAATTTCGCAGTGCCTATTCTTATATCAGCTATTTTGGCTATGGCAGGACTTATGACCCTCTTTATTGGACAAGGTCTTTTTAGAATTTTCCCTTATGCTCAGATTGCTGTTGGTGATCGAGCTCGTTCTTTAGTCCCTTTTACCTTATCTGAATTTATCCTTTTCTTAGTTGTCAATAGTGCTTATATTTTTGTCTTCTATACCTTAGCAGTTAGACAGCTTAAAAAGAGATTTATTTAATCTCATTTATAGTGAAAAACATGAAAAAAGCAAAGAACTATCGTAATTGTTATACAATTAATGATCAGCAAATAAACAGTGGGCTCTTTGTCAACTGTAGTGGGTTGATGAAAAGTTATAACCTGGAGAGGACCAAATTGGTTCTTTCCTTTTTGATGTTCAAAGCAATGAGAATTCTAGTTTTAAAGTTGTCAAAGTTCCGGAAGCCAAAAGCATTTCGCTTGATGACTTTGATAAGATTATTGGTAGCCTCTAGTTTTACGTTTGAGTAGGGAAGTTCCAGTGCATTCATGATCTTGTCTTTATCTTTCAAAAAGGTCTTGAAAACAGTTTGAAAAATAGGATTTACAGAAGAAATTGTTTCTTCAATAAGATTAAAGAAATGTTCCGTTTGTTTCTCTTGAAAATGAAAGAGTAGGAGTTGATAGAGATTATAGTGCTGTCTAAGTTCTTGAGAGTAGGCAAGTATCTTTTCTAGAATCTCTTTATTGGTCAAGTGTGAGCGAAAAGTTGGTCGATAAAATCGTTTATCACTGAGTTTACGGCTATCCTGTTGAATGAGTTTCCAGTAACGTTTCAGTGCTTTATATTCGTGCGATCTCCGATCAAACTGATTCATGATTTGGATGCGAAGGTGGTTCATAGCTCGACTGAGATGCTGGACAATGTGAAAGCGGTCGAGGACGATTTTAGCAGAAGGAAAAAGTTTTCTAGCCATATCGTAGTAGGGACTAAACATGTCCATGATAATGACTTTCACACGACTTCTCACCTGTCTAGAATAGCGAAGGAAATGATTGCGAATAGTTGCTTGAGTCCGTCCATCTAGGATAGCTACAATCTTTCTGGAATCAAAATCTTGTGCAATGAAGCTCATCTTACCTTTCTTGAAGCCATACTCATCCCAAGACATGTGAGTTGGAAGGGAAGATAAATCTGTCTTGAATTTAAATTCTTTCAATTTACGAATGACTGTTGAAGTAGAGATGGATAAACTTTCGGCGATAGCTGTCATAGGGACTTTCTCGATTAATTTTTGAGTGATTTTCTGGTTGACGATCGTTGAGATTTGGTAGTTCTTTTTGACTAAGGAAGTCTCTGCGACAGCTATTTTACCGCAGACTTTACAACGAAAACGTCGTTTTCTCAATCAAATAAGAGTTTTGTAGCCCGCACACTCTAGATAGGGAATTTTAGATTCTTTTTGGAAATCATATTTAGCCATTTGTCCTTGATAGTCGAGACACTTAGGAGTAGGGTAATCAAGCTTAGCGATGATTTCTTTATGTGTTCCAGCATCCAGATAATCCAAGATTATAATGTTCTTGTCTTTAATTCCGAGTAAGTTTGTGATAAAATTTAATTGTTCCATAAGATTCTTTATAATGATAGTTTGGTCACTTTTCATTATAGGTCTTATGGGACTTTTTTTGTTTTTGCTTCTAGTTTCCAACTAGTTGAAAAAGCGTTATAATGATAGTAAAGAGTGACTTAATTGTAAGAAAGAGAGAAGGACAATGGCTTATATTGAAATGAAACACAGCTACAAGCGTTATCAGGTTGGGGATACGGAGATTGTGGCTAATCGTGATGTGAATTTTGAAATTGAAAAGGGGGAGCTGGTTATTATCCTTGGTGCTTCTGGTGCTGGAAAGTCAACGGTTCTCAATCTCCTAGGAGGTATGGATACCAATGATGAGGGGGAGATTTGGATCGATGGTGCGAATATCGCCAACTATAGTTCGCACCAACGAACAAACTATCGTCGTGATGATGTGGGCTTTGTTTTTCAATTTTACAATCTGGTATCCAATCTGACAGCCAAGGAAAACGTGGAGTTGGCCTCAGAAATCGTAGCGGATGCCTTGAATCCAGAGCAGGTGCTCAAAGATGTGGGGCTAGATCATCGGATCAATAACTTTCCAGCCCAGCTTTCTGGAGGGGAGCAACAGCGAGTCTCAATTGCACGCGCTGTAGCCAAAAATCCTAAAATTCTCCTCTGTGATGAACCGACGGGTGCCTTGGATTATCAGACGGGGAAGCAAGTCTTGAAGATTCTCCAAGACATGTCTCGTCAAAAAGGAGCAACAGTGATTATCGTGACCCACAATGGAGCGCTCGTTCCTATTGCAGATCGCGTGATTCACATGCGCGATGCCACGGTTAAGAGTGTGACAATCAATGAACATCCACAGGATATTGATACGTTGGAGTATTAGCATGAAAAAAACATACCGAAAAGACCTACTCCAGTCGGTAACTGCTTCTAAGGGGCGTTTTGTTTCTATCTTGACCTTGATGATGCTGGGTTCCCTGGCCCTAGTAGGTCTTAAAGTAGCCAGTCCCAACATGGAACGTACGGCAGAAGATTATCTCCGCAAAGCCAATACCCTGGATCTGGCCGTGATTGCTGATTATGGCTTGGATAAAGAAGACCAAGACGAACTAAAGACCCTTCAAGGAGCAAGTATTGAGTTTGGCTATATGGCTGACTTAACCGTTGAAAATAGTGAAGAGGCGGTTCGACTTTATTCCAAACCAGAGGGGATTTCAACCTTCCAAGTGACAGAAGGGCGACTGCCAGAAGCTAATGAGGAAATTGCCTTGGCTGATTTCTGGAAAGACCGTTATCAGATTGGAGAGACCATTACCTTTAGCAAGAAAGAAGAAAAGTCCGTCCTAAAATCCCAAACTTTCACAATTACTGGATTTGTTCAGTCAGGTGAAATCCTTTCTAAAAAAGACTTAGGGAGTGCTAGTAGTGGAAATGGAAGCTTGGCTGGTTATGGAGTGATTTTACCCAGTCAGTTTGATACAGATGTTTATAGTATTGCGCGTGTGCGCTATGATGATTTAAAAAATCTGGATGCTTTTTCATCAGACTATAAGAGGAAACGAACCCAACACCAGGAAGAGTTGCAAGACTTACTTGCTGATAATGGTCAAAAAAGATTGGTAAGTATCAAAACAAATGGGCAAAAGAGCCTGGAAGAGGGGAAAGAACAGCTCCAAACAGCTGAAAGCAACCTTGAAAATGGCAAGAGTCAGTTAGAGCAGGCTGAAAATCGCTTGAAAACGCAAGAAGAACAAGCGACCGCTTTACCAGAACCACAAAAGAGTCAAGCCAAGGGACAGCTGACAAAAGCTAAGGAAGAATTGGCGACAAAAAAAGAAAAGCTGGCTCAGACAGAGAGTGATCTATCTAAGGAAAAAGAGAAGCTAGAACAGCGCCAGAAAGAGCTTGATGAACTGGCAGAGCCGAAATACCACGTATACAATCGCCAAACCATGCCAGGTGGACAAGGTTACCTCATGTACAGCAATGCATCATCAAGCATTCGTTCAGTCGGAAATATCTTTCCAGTGGTGCTTTATATGGTCGCTGCAATGGTGACCTTTACAACAATGACTCGCTTTGTAGATGAGGAGCGCACCAATGCTGGTATTTTCAAGGCCTTGGGTTACCGCAACCGAGATATTGTTGCCAAGTTTGTCCTCTATGGTTTTCTTGCAGGAACTGTGGGAACCATTATAGGAACACTTCTTGGACATTATCTCCTTGCAGGGGTGATTTCAGATGTTATAACAGCTGGGATGGTTGTTGGAAAAAGTCACGAGTATTTCTATTGGTCTTATAGTCTCCTTGCCCTAGCTTTAAGTTGGGTATCCAGCGTTTTGCCGGCTTATCTGGTGGCGCGAAGGGAATTACACGATGAAGCAGCCCAACTCTTACTTCCAAAACCTCCCGTTAAGGGATCAAAGATTTTGCTGGAACGACTGAGCTTTATTTGGAGTCGTTTGAGTTTTACTCATAAGGTTACGGCAAGAAATATCTTTCGTTATAAGCAAAGGATGTTGATGACCATTTTTGGAGTTGCAGGTTCGGTGGCTCTCCTATTTGCAGGTCTTGGCATTCAGTCATCTGTGGGAGGAGTTGTGGAGCGCCAATTTGAACAAATCCAGCAATACCAGATGATTGTAGCGGAAAAGAGCAGTGCAACGGAGCAAGAAAAAGCAGATTTAGAAAGTGCCTTGCAAGCTGAATCGATCCATGCTTCTCAAAAGATTTACTCAAAATCCATTGAAAAAGATTTTAAAGGAAAAGCAGGACTTCAAACAATCACCATGATGGTTACTAGTGGAGAAGACTTCAAGCCCTTTATCACATTAGAGGAAAATGGGCAAGAGGTGCAGGTCACTGATGGAGCGGTTGTGAGTCAAAAATTAGCCCAACTAGCAGGTGTTACGGTTGGGGACGAGCTGGAGCTTGATGGGAAGGAAATCAAGGTCGCGGCTATTTCTGAAAACTATGTTGGACACTTTGTTTATCTCAACCGAGCGACTTACGAACAAGTCTATGGAACCAGTCCGCAAGACAATACCTACCTAGTAAAATTAAAAGAGCCAACACCTTCCAATACGGAGAAAGAAGCTGCTACCTTTATGGAAAAAGCTGCTGTTTCTGGAGTCGTCCAAAATGCGACGGCCATCCATCTCTTTGAATCTGTAGCTAGTTCGCTCAATAAAACTATGGCAATCCTTGTCCTTGTTTCGGTTTTACTAGCCATTGTCATTCTCTACAATCTCACTAACATCAATGTGGCAGAACGTATCCGTGAACTTTCCACTATCAAGGTTCTCGGTTTCCACAATAAAGAAGTGACCCTCTATATCTACCGCGAGACTATGGTGCTGTCCCTTGTGGGAATTGCTCTTGGTTTGGTAGTTGGCCACTATTTACATCAATTTTTGATTCAAATGATTTCACCAGCCACCATACTCTTTTATCCTCAGGTCAGCTGGGAAGTCTATGCTCTTCCAATCGTCGCAGTGACGGTGATTTTGACTTTACTAGGTCTCTTTGTCAATTACCACTTGAGAAAAGTAGATATGCTCGAAGCCTTGAAATCAGTAGAGTAATTCAAGGTTTTAAATAGTAAATCAGTTGACAAAGTCCCTGCTTCTTGGTAGAATAAGAACTGTCGTAAAGACAAATAACTTCTTCTTGGTTACAGGCATGCCAACCTGTCACTCGGATGAAGCCAAATAAAAAGGAGAAACATCATGGCAATCTCAAAAGAGAAAAAAAATGAAATCATCGCACAATACGCACGTCACGAAGGTGATACAGGTTCCGTAGAGGTTCAAGTTGCTGTCCTTACTTGGGAAATCAACCACCTTAACGAACACATCAAACAACACAAAAAAGACCACGCTACTTACCGTGGATTGATGAAGAAAATCGGTCGCCGTCGTAACTTGCTTGCATACTTGCGTAAAAACGACGTTAACCGTTACCGTGAGTTGATTAACTCTCTAGGACTTCGTCGCTAATCTGCTTTATTTTCCACTTACATTGCGTTGTCACCTTACCTCGATATACTCAAGTATAATCTTCGGTTACGGTTCCTAGCACTGTAAGGTAAAATAAACCAGATATTCTCCCTTCGGGGAGATTTTTTTATTTTCACTAGTTTTATAGTACAATCTTCGGCTTTTCGCTTAGTCTATAAACGTTTTATCCAGCAAGAATTACGATGCTAAGGGCGTTAAAAATCCGTATGAAAATAGGGAAACGACACAGTGTTCGATGAACACAAGGAGTTCCATCTTTTTCACTAGGATTTTAGCCCGAGCTCAAATTAGCTCTCTGATTTCAGAGGGCTTTTTGTTTTTATCCGCTTGCTTAGGCCGTGTTCAATTGAGCATATCTTGATAATGAAGCTACTCTAAATTGGGTAGCTTTTTTACTTTCGTCACTTTACCTCGATATACCCAAGTATAATCTTCGGTTACGATTATTAGCACTGTAAGACCAACTATATTTATTTTTCTCATCTTGTTCCATTGTTGAAAATATGGTATACTTTTTATGAGAATTTTCTAAATTTTTAATTTTGTCTAAGGAGGTTTTCATGCTTTCCAAATTTTCTGGAAGCCGACAGAACGTAAAATTTGTGTTACTTTTAGGTGTTTTGCTAGGTATTTTAGGGATTTCACTTTTTCTAGCTGTTTCTATGGGGTCCGTAGCGATTGACTTAGGAGATACCTATCGGATCATTTTGAGCAGGTTAGGATTTCCTCTTGAGATAGGAGAGGTTTCTAAGTCTACTCTTACCATTGTATGGAATATGAGATTCCCCCGAGTATTGTTAGGTCTGATAGTAGGGGCTGGACTTTCTATGTGTGGTAGCGTGATGCAGTCTACAGTTAACAATCCCATCGCAGAGCCCTATGTCTTAGGAATTTCTGCGGGTGCAACTCTAGGGGCAACCTTAAGCATCATTCTTGGTTTAAAATTGGTGATTAGCCTTGGAGCTTTCCTTGGAGCTATTTTGGCAACAATCGCTGTCCTCATCATTGCCTCTATGCAGGGCAGGATGACGACTTCTAGTCTGATCTTATCAGGAACGGTGGTCAATGCTCTCTTTCTGGCATTTTCCAACTTTATTATCTCAGTTGGCGCTAATGCGGACAGTGTGATGACCATTAAGTTTTGGACCATGGGTTCGCTTGCAGGGACCACTTGGTCTGACTTAGTCCTGCCAACTATAGTAGTAGGATTGGCCTTTCTATTTTTCTCAACTCAGTATCGTGTTTTTAATGCGATGATGATGGGAGATGAGGCTGCTTTAACTTTGGGAATTCCCTTACGCTTCTATTGGTATCTTTATGTGACCATAGTGGCTGTGCTGACAGCAGTCTTAGTGGCAACCTGTGGGATTATTGGATTTGTTGGTCTGATTACTCCTCACTTAGCTCGAGGGTTAGTAGGAACGAATTACAGGAGGCTTTTTCCCGTTGCGACCTTACTGGGTGCCCTCTTTGTTATCTGGGCAGATGTACTCTCTCGTGTCATCATTCCCAATGCTGAGCTGCCTATTGGTATTTTCACAGCCTTAGTAGGTGCTCCCTTCTTTATCTACATTGTCGGAGGTAGGCGAAGGGAGGTGAGGGCCTGATATGGACTTGATTTGTCAGGATGTCCACTTTGGACTTGGAGAGAAAAAAATCCTCAAAGGAGTTTCTCTTAAGGTTGAGGGGCATCAATTTCATACGATACTTGGGCCAAATGGAAGTGGAAAAACCAGCCTGCTTAAACTCCTCTATCGTCAGGAAAGGGCGGACAAAGGCTTGATAAGCCTAGATGGAAAACCGCTGGAGCATTGGTCACTTAAAGAAACAGCCAAGCAAATGGCAGTTGTTACCCAGTTTAATCAATTGCAGTTTGATTGTACCGTTGAGGAAATCGTCTTGCTGGGAAGAACGCCTCACCTCTCTTTTCTACAAAAGGAAAAGGAAAGGGATTATGCCCTCGTTCAAGATGCCCTCGTCAAGGTAGATATGCTTGAGAAGAAAACTCGTCTCTATTCGTCTCTTTCAGGTGGGGAGAAACAGCGAGTCTTATTAGCACGCGCCTTGGCGCAAGAACCGACTCTCTTGCTCCTGGATGAACCTACCAATCACCTGGATATCAAGTATCAGCTAGACTTGTTGGCCATTGTAAAGGAACTCAAGATTAATGTTCTAGCTGTCCTGCATGATATTCAACTTGCTTGTCGCTATTCGGATTATCTCTATCTGATGAAAGAGGGGGAAATCCTTTATCAAGGGACTCCAAAGGAGACCATTACTCCAGAGTCATTGCAAACTGTATACGGAGTTCAAAGTCAGGTTACTTGGACCGAGGATCAGCAAGCCATGATTCACTATTTATAAAAATGAAAAGGAAAATAAGATGAAAAAAAGACTCAGTATTTTACTCGTAACGGTAGCTACCCTAACCATGGCAGCTTGTGGCAACACTACTACAGAAAAAGCTACCACACAATCTAGTACAGAAACAAGTCAAAAGGCGAGCACAGAGACGACCTATCCACTAACGGTCAAAACCTATGATGCTAAGGGAAATGAAGTCGAACAAGTCTTTGACAAGGCACCTGAAAAAGTTATCACCAACAATCTTTCAACCACTGAAATTTTATTGGAGTTAGGCTTGAAGGATAAAATTGCTGGCATGCTTAACCCTGATAATGCTGTGACGGACAAATACAAGGACGCGATTGCGACGATTCCTCAAATCGGAGATAAAAAAACAGTATCACAAGAGACAGTCCTTTCTTATGAGCCAGACGCTGTGATGGGTCGAAACATGATGTTTTCTGAAAAATCCTTGGGAACAGTTAGCACTTGGAATGAAAACAAAATCCCAGTCTATACGCAAAAAGCTTCTCTTTCAACGATTCAGCAAGATTTGGGAAATATTGTAGAAGATGTCAAAAATCTTGGAATGATTTTCAATGTTCAGGACAAGGCTAATGAATACGCAGCTCAATTACAAGCTAAAATTGACGCTGTTAAGAAAGCAAACCCAGCAAGCCAAGGTGAAAAGAAAAAGGCTTTGATTATGGTTGCTTATAATGACGAAACCTTTGGTGCTTACAAGTCTGCTTTGCAAGAGAGCTTGTTGAATCAACTTGGTTATACAAACGTTGCAACGGGAACATCAGGCTTGACCTTGGAAAATCTCGTGTCAATGGATCCTGAGTTGATTATCTATGTGACCAGCGACCGCAATAAAAAATTGGATGCCAACGCAGTAGAGTTGATGAAAGCAAATGAAGTTTTGGAAAACGTTCCTGCAATCAAGAATCAAAAAATCATGACCATTTCTTACGATGAGTTGATGGACTATGGTCCAGCAGTGATTGATTCCCTTGAGAAAATCAATGACTTTATCAATAAATAATGAGTTTGATTGGGAAGGGATTCAAGTTAAGATCAGCCTTCCTTCGACCTATGATCCCAATCAAACCTATCCAGCGATTCTTTTGAATGATGGAAATTTGGATTTTCTATCTTCCCTTTCAGAATCTGTGATTTTAGTGGGCTTAACCTCTAAAAATCGCCTAGATGACTACACTCCCTGGAAGGCATCTGCTCTGAGAGAGGGGACTCCAGATTTTGGTGGTCAGGCAAAGGTCTATCATGATCATTTATTTGGAGGTCTTTTAGATAAGTTGCAGTCGCTTTATCGCCTGGACAAAAATCGCCTTGCTTATGGAGGTTATTCACTAGGTGGACTGGCGGCAGTCTACAGTCTATTCAGCTTTGACAAGGTCTCCTGTATCTTCTCTATCTGCGGTTCCTTTTGGTATCCTGATTTTACGACTTATTGCAAAGATGAAAGGGTGAAAAATTTAGATTGTTTGCTGTATTTACAGAATGGCCAAACAGAAGGAGCCCATCATACCAATCGCTTGGGTCAAGCACCAGTTTATGCTGAGCAGATCCATACCAGTCTTCAGAAACGTTATCCGACTGGTCAGTTTGTCTTTGATCCCTATGGGCATCATGAGCAAGTGGCTGAGCGCTTTCTAGCCTTTTCCAACTGGTTGGCCCAAAAATGGAAAATTGCATAAAAGAAATATCCCTTGGTAAAAGCCAAGGGATAATTGTATTTTTTAACCAAGAGACTCTCTCTTCTTATCTGGATTCCAGATAAAGCTTGCAATGAAGGTAAAGATAATCGTTAGGATACCAACAACCACAGCAAGGATGAGGGCAGGGATGCGGATAAACCACCAGAGTGGGTTTGGTTTTTTATCATTGTGCCATTGCTTGGTTTCTTCGTCTAAACGTTGGAATTCAGCTTGGATGCGGTCTGCAACCATTTCAATCCCTTCATCATTCATTTTCTTGATGTCTGAGATATCGATAGGGTTTCCAAAGTTCATATCGACACGTTCACGGCTAACCAAACCTTTCAAGGTCATGGGACCAGTATAGGTAACTGGCATGATACGGACCTTAGCCATCTTGGCAATCAGAGCAACTCCGCCTTTGACATCTGTCGAGTGGCGACTACCACTAGGAAACATGATAAGGGAACGGTCACTTTTTTTGAGGACATTGATAGGGTATTTGATAGCAGAGGCGCTAGGATTTTCCCGGTCGATAGGAAAGGCCCCACACATACGAATCCACCAGCCAAAGATGCGGTTGTTAAAAAGCTCTTTTTTAGCCATAAAGATGAATTGTTTTGGTTTGGTCGCAAAAGCCATGTAAACTGGATCCCACCAGGTACGATGAGGTGCGACCAGGATATAGTTTTCATCTTTACTAGGGATTTTATCAGTATTGTGGTAGTGGGCATTGCCGTTGATGGACCACAAGATCAGCATGACTAGTCCACGCAAATAAGTATAAAACATGAGAACTCCTTCGATTGTATTGCTTTTATTATTATACCTTATCGAAAGACTACTGGCAAACTTTTTCAGTTTTCAGTGGACAGTTTTTGGATAGGATTAGAATTCTGCTAGAAAAAATGATATGATAGAATTTATGGATAAAAATAAGATAATGGGATTAACCCAAAGAGAAGTCAAGGAAAGACAGGCTCAAGGTTTGGTCAATGACTTTACCGCATCAGCCAGTACCAGTACTTGGCAAATCATCAAACGAAATGTTTTTACACTTTTTAACGCGTTGAACTTTGCCATTGCCTTGGCGCTAGCTTTTGTGCAGGCTTGGAGCAATTTGGTCTTCTTTGCTGTTATCTGCTTTAACGCTTTTTCTGGAATTGTGACCGAACTACGGGCCAAACACATGGTGGACAAGCTCAACCTCATGACCAAGGAAAAGGTCAAAACCATTCGTGATGGTCAGGATATTGCCATCAATCCAGAAGAATTGGTGCTGGGTGATGTGATTCGTCTGTCGGCTGGGGAGCAGATTCCTAGTGATGCGCAGGTTTTAGAAGGCTTTGCGGAAGTCAATGAAGCCATGTTGACGGGTGAGAGTGATTTGGTGCAAAAAGAAGTTGACGCCTTGCTTTTGTCTGGAAGTTTCTTAGCCAGTGGATCAGTTTTGGCTCAAGTTCACCATGTCGGTGCAGAAAACTATGCTTCCAAACTCATGCTGGAAGCCAAGACAGTGAAACCGATCAACTCCCGTATCATGAAATCGCTGGACAAGCTAGCTGGTTTTACTGGGAAGATTATCATTCCCTTTGGTCTAGCTCTCCTCCTAGAAGCCTTGATTTTAAAGGGTTTGCCCCTCAAGTCATCTGTTGTAAATTCATCGACTGCCCTTTTGGGAATGTTGCCTAAGGGAATCGCCCTTTTGACCATTACTTCGCTCTTGACTGCGGTGATTAAGCTGGGCTTGAAAAAGGTCTTGGTGCAGGAGATGTACTCTGTCGAGACCTTGGCGCGCGTGGATATGCTCTGTCTGGACAAAACGGGCACCATCACCCAAGGAAAGATGCAGGTGGAGGCGGTTCTTCCTCTGACGGAAACTTATGGTGATGAGGCTATTACTAACATTCTGACCAGCTACATAGCTCATAGTGAGGATAAAAATCCAACAGCTCAGGCTATTCGCCAGCGTTTCCAAGGAAAGGTTGCTTACCCTATGATTTCGAATCTTCCTTTCTCAAGCGATCGCAAGTGGGGAGCTATGGAGTTAGAAGGGCTAGGTACGGTTTTCTTAGGTGCGCCTGAGATGTTGTTGGACTCTGAAGTCCCAGAAGCTAGAGAGGCCCTAGAGAGAGGGTCGCGTGTCTTGGTCTTGGCACTCAGTCAGGAAAAACTTGATCATCATAAACCACAGAAACCGTCTGACATTCAGGCCCTGGCCTTGCTGGAAATCTTGGACCCCATTCGAGAAGGAGCCGCTGAGACGCTGGACTACCTCCGTTCTCAGGAAGTGGGTCTCAAGATTATCTCTGGCGACAATCCAGTTACGGTTTCCAGCATTGCCCAGAAGGCTGGCTTTGTAGACTATCACAGCTATGTAGATTGCTCAAAAATCACAGATGAGGAATTGGTTGCCATGGCTGAAGAGACAGCTATTTTCGGACGTGTTTCCCCTCATCAAAAGAAACTCATCATCCAAACTCTGAAAAAAGCAGGGCATACAACGGCAATGACAGGGGATGGTGTCAACGATATCCTAGCTCTCCGCGAAGCAGATTGTTCTATCGTTATGGCTGAAGGAGATCCTGCGACTCGTCAGATTGCTAATCTGGTTCTCTTGAACTCTGACTTTAATGATGTTCCTGAGATTCTCTTTGAAGGTCGTCGTGTGGTCAATAACATCGCCCATATTGCACCGATTTTCTTGATAAAGACAATCTATTCCTTCTTGTTAGCAGTTATCTGTATCGCCAGTGTTCTTCTGGGACGGTCTGAGTGGATCTTGATTTTCCCCTTCATTCCAATCCAGATTACCATGATTGACCAATTCGTGGAAGGTTTCCCACCATTCGTTCTGACTTTTGAGCGAAATATCAAGCCTGTTGAACCAAACTTCCTCAGAAAATCCATGCTTCGTGCCCTACCAAGTGCCCTCATGGTCGTGTTCAGCGTTCTTTTTGTCAAAATCTTTGGGGCTAGTCAAGGTTGGTCTGAGTTAGAAATCTCAACCCTACTCTATTATCTCCTTGGGTCAATTGGTTTCTTATCCGTATTTAGAGCCTGCATGCCATTTACTCTCTGGCGTGTCCTCTTGATTGTCTGGTCAGTAGGAGGCTTCCTAGCCACAGCTCTTTTCCCAATGATCCAGAAACTGCTTGAAATTTCGACCTTGACAGGACAAACACTGCCTGTTTATGGGGCCATGATGTTGGTCTTTACCGTGATTTTCATTCAAACCAGTCGTTACCAAGCTAGAAAATAAAGAAAGACTGCAATCTGTGGATTGTGGTCTTTTTAGGTGCAAGATTGCTAACTGAAATGTGGTATAATAAGAGGTAACAGAGTTTTGGAAAGAGAGAGAAGATGATTTCAAAGAGATTAGAATTGGTGGCGTCCTTTGTGACACAGGGGGCCATTTTACTAGATGTGGGGAGTGACCATGCTTATCTGCCTATCGAGTTGGTCGAGAGAGGCCAAATTGAGCGTGCTATTGCTGGTGAGGTGGTGGAAGGCCCCTACCAGTCTGCGGTCAAGAATGTTGAAGCTCACGGCCTAAAGAAGAAAATCCAAGTCCGTTTAGCCAATGGCTTGGCAGCTTTTGAAGAGGTAGACCAGGTATCGGTTATCACCATCGCCGGTATGGGCGGGCGCTTGATTGCAACGATCCTAGAAGAAGGATTGGACAAGCTTGGCAGTGTGAAACGTTTAATCCTCCAGCCTAATAATCGTGAAGACGACTTGCGCATCTGGCTACAAGACCACGGTTTTCAGATTGTAGCCGAAAGCATTCTAGAAGAAGCTGGCAAATTCTACGAAATTTTGGTGGTGGAAGCGGGACAAATGAAGCTATCAGCCAGTGACCTTCGCTTTGGTCCTTTCTTGTCCAAAGAAGTCAGCCCAGTCTTTATCAAAAAATGGCAAAAAGAAGCTACTAAGCTAGAGTTTGCTCTTAGTCAAATCCCAGAAAAAAATCTGAAGGAACGTCAAGTTCTAGTAGATAAAATTCAAGCCATCAAGGAGGTGCTCCATGTTAGCAAGTGAAGTGATTAATGCATATGAAGCCTTTTGCCCTCAGGAATTTTCCATGGAGGGAGACAGTCGTGGCCTGCAAATCGGAACTCTAGACAAGGATATCCAAAGGGTCATGGTTGCTCTCGATATTCGTGAAGAGACGGTGGCAGAGGCCATTGAAAAGGGTGTGGATTTGATTATCGTTAAGCACGCGCCAATTTTCCGTCCCATTAAGGATTTGGTCGCCAGCCGTCCACAAAATCAGATTTACATTGATTTGATTAAGCATGATATCGCAGTTTATGTCAGCCATACCAATATTGACATCGTTGATAATGGGCTAAATGACTGGTTCTGCCAGATGCTAGGAATCGATGAGACGACTTATCTGCAGGAAACAGGTCCAGAACGTGGAATTGGACGTATTGGGAATGTTCAGCCTCAGACATTTGGGGAATTGGCCAAGCATGTCAAGCAAGTCTTTGGTCTTGATAGTCTTCGCATGGTGCATTATCAAGAGAGTGATTTGAAGAAGGAAATTTCAAGAGTTGCCATTTGCGGTGGTAGTGGTCAGTCTTTCTACTCTGATGCTTTGGCAAAAGGGGCGGATGTCTTTATTACTGGTGATATCTACTACCATACTGCCCAAGACATGCTGTCTGATGGCTTGTTGGCGCTGGACCCGGGCCACTATATCGAAATCCTTTTTGTCGAAAAAATTGCAGCACTTCTTACTCAATGGAAGGCAGAAAAGGGCTGGACTGTTGATATCTTGCCTAGTCAGGCATCGACCAATCCTTTCCACCATATCTAGTTAGAAGGTGAAGACAATGAAAAAAGTTGCCATTATCGGAGCAGGAATTGTGGGAGCAACAGCAGCCTACTACCTCTCACAAGAAAGTGACCTAGAGGTGATTGTTTTTGACCATGGACAAGGTCAAGCTACCAAGGCCGCGGCGGGAATTATCAGTCCTTGGTTTTCCAAACGTCGTAATAAAGCCTGGTACAAGATGGCACGCTTGGGGGCTGACTTTTATGTGGATTTGTTGGCTGATTTAGAAAAGTCTGGCCAGGAAATTGACTTTTACCAATGTTCGGGAGTTTTTCTCTTGAAAAAGGATGAATCCAAGCTAGAAGAACTCTATCAACTAGCCATAGAGCGAAGAGAAGAGTCTCCCTTGATAGGCCAGTTAGCCATTTTAGACCAAGCGTCTGCAAATGAGTTTTTTCCTGGTCTGCAAGCATTTGACCGCCTGCTCTATGCTTCTGGTGGAGCGAGAGTAGATGGTCAACTCTTAGTGACTCGTTTGCTAGAAGCTAGTCAGGTCAAACTGGTCAAAGAAAAAGTAACTCTGACACCTTTAGCATCAGGTTACCAGATTGACGAAGAGGTATTTGATCAGGTTATTTTGGCGACGGGAGCTTGGTTGGGACATCTGTTAGAGCCTTTAGGTTATGAAGTAGATATTCGTCCCCAAAAAGGACAACTCCGAGATTATCAACTTACCCAAGACATGGAAGCTTACCCTGTTGTCATGCCAGAAGGGGAGTGGGATTTAATTCCTTTTGCAGGCGGGAAATTGTCCCTAGGAGCTACTCATGAAAATGACATGGGATTTGACTTGACAGTGGATGAAAGCTTGCTCCAACAAATGGAGGATGCGGCCTTGCCTCACTATCCAGCCTTGGCAGGAGCGAAATCATCGGGTGAGCGTGTGGGAATCCGTGCCTACACCAGTGATTTCTCACCTTTCTTTGGACAGGTGCCAGGCTTAGCAGGTGTCTATGCGGCTAGTGGACTAGGTTCATCAGGCCTCACAACGGGTCCTATCATCGGTTACCATTTAGCTCAACTGGTCCAAGACAAGGAGTTGACCTTGGACCCTCTAAACTACCCAATTGAAAACTATGTCAAACGAGTAAAAAGAGAATAGAATTTTACTGAAATTTTAGCCTCCCCTCTAGGATGGCAAATGACATTCCCTATCAAAAATGGTAAAATAAGAAAAAATAATCCGAGAATCGAGGAAAGAAGATGCAAGAAAAGATTTTGGTGACGGGTGGAGCAGGTTTTATCGGAACCCACACAGTTATTGAGTTAATCCAAGCAGGTCATCAGGTTGTTGTGGTGGATAACCTTGTCAACAGCAATCGAAAAAGTTTAGAAGTTGTTGAAAGAATTACAGGAGTTGAAGTGCCTTTCTATGAGGCAGATATCCGTGATACAGATACTCTTCGTGACATTTTCAAACAAGAAGAACCAACAGGAGTCATTCACTTTGCTGGCTTGAAGGCTGTCGGTGAATCTACCCGTATTCCTCTTGCCTACTATGACAACAATATCGCTGGAACTGTTAGTCTTTTGAAGGTCATGGAAGAAAACAACTGTAAAAACATTATTTTCAGTTCTTCTGCGACAGTTTACGGAGATCCTCATACAGTGCCAATCTTGGAAGATTTCCCACTTTCAGTGACCAATCCATATGGCCGCACTAAGCTTATGCTTGAGGAAATTTTGACGGATATTTACAAAGCAGACTCGGAATGGAATGTGGTCTTGCTTCGTTACTTTAACCCAATCGGAGCGCATGAAAGTGGAGACCTAGGAGAAAATCCAAATGGAATTCCAAACAATCTCTTACCTTATGTTTCACAAGTAGCAGTTGGCAAACTAGAGCAAGTGCAAGTATTTGGAGATGATTACGATACAGAAGATGGAACTGGTGTTCGTGACTATATCCATGTCGTAGACCTGGCCAAAGGTCACGTTGCAGCTTTGAAAAAACTCCAAAAAGGTTCAGGTCTTAATGTTTATAACCTTGGAACTGGGAAAGGTTACTCCGTTCTTGAAATTATTCAAAACATGGAAAAAGCAGTGGGACGTCCTATTCCTTACCGCATCGTAGAACGCCGCCCAGGTGATATAGCTACCTGCTACTCAGACCCAGCAAAAGCCAAAGCAGAACTGGGCTGGAAAGCAGAACTCGACATCGCCCAAATGTGTGAAGACGCATGGCGTTGGCAAAGCAAGCATCCAAATGGATTTGAAGACTAAGATGATGATTTCAATCATTGTCCCATGTCTAAACGAAGAGGAAGTACTTCCTCTTTTTTATCAGTCTGTGGAAGCTCTGCTTCTTGACTTGGGAGCAGAGGTCGAATATGTCTTTGTAGACGATGGCTCAAGCGATGGGACTTTAGAGCTTTTAAAGACCTATCGGGAGCAAAATCCTGCGGTCCGTTATGTCTCATTCTCACGAAATTTTGGGAAAGAGTCAGCCTTATACGCAGGCTTGCAGCATGCAACTGGAGACTTGGTGGTCGTGATGGATGCAGACCTTCAGGATCCTCCTAGTATGCTACTTGAGATGAAGGCCTTACTAGACCAGAATGCAGACTTAGACTGTGTTGGGACACGGAGAACTAGTCGGGAGGGAGAACCCTTTTTCCGTAGTCTCTGTGCGAACCTCTTTTACCGCCTCATGCAAAAAATTAGCCCAGTAGCCTTGCCCTCAGGTGTCCGTGATTTTCGCATGATGAGAAGGTCTGTAGTAGATGCTATTTTAACCCTGACCGAATCCAATCGTTTTTCTAAAGGACTCTTTGCCTGGGTGGGTTTTAAAACGCACTATCTGGACTATCCAAACGTTGAACGACAGGCTGGCAAGACCAGTTGGAGTTTTAGACAACTCTTTTTCTACTCGATTGAAGGGATTCTTAACTTTTCAGATTTTCCCTTGAGTATAGCCTTTGTAGCGGGACTCCTATCTTGTTTTCTTTCGTTTGTGATGACATTTTTTGTAGTGTTTCGGACTCTTATCTTGGGAAATCCGACATCTGGTTGGACCTCTTTGATGGCTGTCATTCTCTTTCTTGGAGGGATTCAACTCCTGACGATTGGGATTCTCGGCAAGTATATCAGTAAGATTTATCTAGAGACCAAAAAAAGACCACTCTATCTCGTCAAAGAAAAAAGTGATCTTTCTATTATTGAAGGAAAAAATAACCAAAAAAGACTATAATTTTACCTAGAAATATGCTAAACTAGTAGATGTGGGAAAAATGAGAAAAAATCAATTATATTTATTCCCTGCTTCCTACGATGGATCTTTTAGAAGTGCTCTTGTAGGACAATTTTTGATGGCCTCCAGAACATCGCTGGTCTCAGCGATTTCTCTTTGCAATTCAACTGGATCATCGTAAAATCGAACGATTCCATTATCATGGTAATCAAAGAGTTCAGAATAAGTTTGGCAAAGCCCGCAGGCGATGCACCGTTCGGGTATAAGTGTGAGTTTCATATTTATATTGTAATAAGAAAATGTAAAAAAAACAAGGAGTAAGGTATGGAAAAAGAACCGTGGCAAGAAGATATTTACGAAAACAATGAGGAAGAAACAAGATCAGAGCGTCGACACCGGAAACAAAAAGGGAAAGGCGTTGTTGCGAATCGTGTCTTGACGGTTCTAGCTAGCCTCTTCTTTGTAATTGTTGTAGCAATGGTAGTTGTATTGATTTACCTATCAACCGGAGGAAGCAATCGTACTTCATCTTTGAAGGACTTCTATGATGCATCGTCTCCTTCTACCAGTGCAAGTTCTAAAGTGGAAGCATCATCATCTTCAAGTAGTAAGGTAGAGGAAACAGCTTCTTCTGAATCAACACCTTCAGAGAGCAGTTCGGAAGAACATACAGAAGGTGAAGGAACACTTACAGTACAGCCTGGAGAGGGAGAAGCAGCTCTTGCTCAACGTGCAGGGATTTCCATTGCCCAGCTAGAAGCCCTAAATCCTTCTCATATGTCATCTGGATCTTGGTTTGCCAACCCAGGTGATGTGATTAAGACAAGATAGGAGTCGGTCATGAAGACAATTCAAATTGCTATCGATGGTCCAGCTTCGAGTGGCAAGAGTACGGTCGCAAAGATTGTCGCTAAGGATTTTGGTTACACTTATCTCGATACGGGTGCTATGTACCGTGCTGCGACTTATATAGCGCTCAAACACCAGTTGGATGCAGGAAATGTAGATCAACTTCTCGAGCTTCTTAACCAACACCCCATTAGTTTTGGACGTTCAGAAACTGGAGAACAGCTTGTTTTTGTAGGGGATGTTGAGATTACGCATCCGATTCGTGAAAATGAAGTGACCAACAAGGTTTCAAGCATTGCTGCCATTCCTGAAGTGCGTGAGAAACTGGTTTCGCTCCAGCAAGAGATTGCTCAGCAAGGCGGTATCGTCATGGATGGGCGTGATATCGGGACAGTTGTTTTACCACAAGCTGAACTCAAGATTTTCCTAGTGGCTTCTGTTGAAGAAAGAGCAGAGCGTCGTTATAAGGAAAATATTGCTAAAGGGATTGAGACTAACTTGGAAACGTTGAAAGAAGAGATTGCGGCGCGTGACTACAAGGATAGTCATCGTGAAACCTCACCTCTCAAACAGGCTGAGGATGCAGTTTACCTTGACACAACTGGACTAAGTATCCAAGAAGTGGTTGAAAAAATTGAATCAGAAGCAAAAAAATATACGTCCTAGGGACGAGAGGAGCAGGCTAAATGAAGCCTGCTCCTTTTCTCTCTTTTGCACGCGTTTCAAAACAGCCTTTTTGGGAGAATTTTGATAAAATAGTAGTATCAATAAAAAGGACGGAAGCATGACAAAGAAAATCATAGCCATTTGGGCCCAAGACGAAAAAGGTGTGATTGGGAAGGAAGATCGTCTCCCTTGGCATTTGCCAGCAGAGTTGCAACATTTTAAGGAAACAACTTTAAATCATGCTATACTGATGGGACGAGTGACCTTTGATGGTATGGGACGTCGTCTGCTTCCAAAACGGCAAACCCTGATTTTAACGCGCAATAGCGAAGAAGTCATAGATGGGGCGCTCGTATTTCAAAATGTGGAGTCTGTTTTAGCGTGGTATCAGAGTCAGGAAAAAAATCTCTATATCATTGGCGGAAAACAGATTTTTCAGGCTTTTGAGCCATATTTAGATGAAATCATCGTGACACAGATTCATGCTCAGGTAGAGGGAGATACCTATTTCCCTGAGGAGTTTGACTTGTCTCATTTTGAGACAGTCGCAAGCAAATCTTACACCCGAGATGAGAAAAACGACTATGATTTTACCATCGAATACCGAGATAGAAAGGAAGTCTAATGGAGCGCAGTATATTTGGATTTTTTACAGCTTTTTTGTGTGTGATCTGTATTTTGACTGGAGCACAGGCTTTTCGTAAGAAGCGCTATGGACTGTCTGCCTTACTCTGGTTGAATGCTTTTACCAATCTGGTCAACAGTGTCCACGCTTTTTATATGACCTTATTTTAGATAGAATGAAAATATAGAATGGAAGGAAATCATGCCTACAAATAGGAAAAATGATATGATGGTTTATTGCTCATTTTGTGGCAAAAGCCAAGAAGAAGTAAAGAAAATAATCGCTGGGAACAACGCCTTTATCTGTAATGAATGTGTGGAGTTGGCCCAGGAAATCATTCGGGAGGAGTTGGCTGAGGAAGTCTTGGCAGACTTGTCTGAAGTACCAAAACCAATCGAACTCCTCAATATCTTAAACCACTATGTGATTGGTCAGGATCGTGCCAAACGTGCCTTGGCAGTGGCTGTATACAATCACTATAAACGCATCAATTTCCATGATACGCGTGAAGAGTCAGAAGATGTGGATTTGCAGAAGTCAAATATCCTGATGATTGGTCCAACTGGTTCAGGGAAAACTTTCTTGGCTCAGACTTTGGCTAAGAGCTTGAATGTGCCTTTTGCTATTGCAGATGCGACAGCTCTGACTGAGGCTGGGTATGTGGGTGAGGACGTGGAAAATATCCTCCTCAAACTTTTGCAGGCTGCTGACTTTAACATCGAACGTGCAGAACGTGGGATTATCTACGTAGATGAAATTGACAAAATTGCCAAGAAGAGCGAGAACGTGTCTATCACACGTGATGTTTCGGGTGAAGGAGTGCAACAAGCTCTCCTCAAGATTATCGAGGGAACCGTTGCTAGCGTACCGCCTCAAGGTGGACGCAAACATCCACAACAAGAGATGATTCAAGTAGATACCAAAAATATCCTCTTCATCGTGGGTGGTGCCTTTGATGGCATCGAAGAAATAGTTAAACAACGTCTGGGAGAAAAAGTCATCGGTTTTGGCCAAAATAACAAGGCGATTGACGAAAACAGCTCCTACATGCAAGAAATCATCGCAGAAGATATTCAAAAATTTGGGATTATCCCTGAGTTGATTGGACGCTTGCCTGTCTTTGCAGCTCTTGAGCAATTAACGGTCGATGACTTAGTTCGCATCTTGAAGGAGCCAAGAAATGCCTTGGTGAAACAATACCAAACCTTGCTTTCTTATGATGATGTTGAGTTGGAATTTGACGACGAAGCCCTTCAGGAAATCGCCAATAAAGCCATCGAACGCAAGACAGGGGCGCGTGGTCTTCGCTCCATCATCGAAGAAACCATGCTAGATGTTATGTTTGAAGTACCGAGTCAGGAAAATGTGAAATTGGTCCGCATCACAAAAGAAGCTGTCGATGGAACGGAAAAACCAATCCTAGAAACAGCCTAGAGGTGACTATGGAACTTAATACACACAATGCTGAAATCCTGCTCAGTGCGGCAAACAAGTCCCACTATCCGCAGGATGACCTGCCAGAGATTGCCCTTGCAGGGCGTTCAAATGTCGGCAAGTCTAGCTTTATCAACACCATGTTGAACCGCAAAAATCTTGCTCGTACATCAGGAAAACCTGGGAAGACCCAGTTACTCAACTTCTTCAACATTGATGACAAGATGCGCTTTGTGGATGTGCCTGGTTATGGCTATGCCCGCGTTTCTAAAAAGGAGCGTGAAAAGTGGGGGCGCATGATTGAGGAGTACCTAACGACTCGGGAAAATCTCCGTGCGGTTGTCAGTTTGGTGGATCTCCGCCACGACCCGTCAGCAGATGATGTGCAGATGTACGAATTTCTCAAGTATTATGAGATTCCGGTTATCATTGTTGCGACCAAGGCGGACAAGATTCCTCGTGGTAAATGGAACAAGCACGAATCAGCAATCAAAAAGAAATTAAACTTTGACCCAAGTGACGACTTCATCCTCTTTTCATCTGTCAGCAAGGCAGGGATGAATCAGGCTTGGGATGCAATATTAGAAAAATTATGAGGGAAAGAAATGGCAAAAACAATTCATACAGACAAAGCTCCAAAAGCTATCGGACCTTATGTTCAAGGGAAAATCGTTGGCAATCTTTTGTTTGCTAGCGGTCAAGTTCCTCTTTTACCTGAAACTGGAGAAATTGTAGGAGAAACGATCCAAGAACAGACAGAACAAGTCTTGAAAAATATCGGTGCTATTTTGGCTGAAGCGGGAACAGACTTTGACCATGTTGTCAAAACAACTTGCTTCTTGAGCGATATGAACGACTTTGTTCCTTTTAATGAGGTTTACCAGACTGCCTTTAAAGAGGAATTTCCAGCTCGTTCAGCTGTAGAGGTTGCACGTCTTCCTCGTGATGTAAAAGTCGAAATTGAAGTGATCGCAGAGATTGGATAAGCTAGTTGAAGTTTGGCTCTGCCAAACTTTTTTTGATATAAGGAGAGATAGATGACAAAGAAACAACTTCACCTGGTAATTGTGACAGGGATGAGTGGTGCAGGGAAAACAGTAGCCATTCAGTCCTTCGAGGATTTGGGATATTTCACCATTGACAATATGCCGCCAGCCCTCTTGCCAAAGTTTTTACAGTTGGTTGAAACTAAAGATGATGACCACAAACTGGCCTTGGTAGTGGATATGCGGAGCCGTTCCTTCTTTTCAGAGATTCAGGCCGTTTTGGATGAATTGGAAAACCAAGACGATTTGGACTTCAAAATCCTCTTTTTAGACGCAGCAGATAAGGAATTGGTGGCACGCTATAAGGAAACTAGAAGAAGTCACCCTCTAGCAGCAGATGGTCGAATTTTAGATGGCATCAAGTTGGAACGTGAACTCTTAGCACCTTTGAAAAACATGAGTCAAAATGTAGTGGATACGACAGAACTCACTCCGCGTGAACTGCGTAAAACCATTGCAGAGCAATTTTCAGACCAAGAGCAAGCTCAGTCTTTTCGTATCGAAGTCATGTCTTTTGGATTCAAGTATGGTATCCCTATTGATGCAGATTTGGTCTTTGATGTCCGTTTCTTGCCAAATCCATACTACCTTCCGGAGCTTCGTAATCAGACAGGTGAGGATCAAGCAGTTTATGACTATGTGATGAATCATGAAGAGTCTGAAAGTTTCTATCAGCACTTACTCGCCTTGATTGAACCCATTTTGCCAAGTTACAAAAAAGAAGGCAAGTCTGTTTTAACCATTGCAGTAGGATGTACAGGTGGGCAGCACCGTAGTGTTGCCTTTGCCAAACGAATTGCTGAGGACCTTGCTAAAAACTGGCCTGTCAATGAAAGCCATCGTGACAAAGACAGAAGAAAGGAAACGGTAAACCGTTCATGAGAAAACCAAAGATAACGGTAATTGGTGGAGGAACTGGTATCCCCGTCATTTTGAAAAGCTTGCGAGAAAAGGATGTTGATATCGCAGCCATCGTAACGGTAGCTGATGATGGTGGCTCTTCTGGTGAACTAAGAAAGAATATCCAACAGCTGACACCACCAGGAGATCTTCGCAATGTTCTGGTAGCCATGTCGGATATGCCTAAGTTTTATGAGAAGGTTTTTCAGTACCGTTTCTCAGAAGAGGCTGGAGCTTTTGCGGGTCATCCACTGGGGAATATCATCATAGCAGGGCTTTCTGAAATGCAAGGGTCCACTTATAATGCCATGCAGCTGCTAAGTCTCTTTTTCCACACAACAGGAAAAATCTACCCATCAAGCGATCAGCCTTTGACACTGCATGCAGTCTTTAAAGACGGTTCTGAGGTGGCAGGTGAGAGCCACATTGCAGATCATCCAGGCATGATCGATCATGTCTATGTGACCAATACCTTGGATGATGAAACACCGCAAGCCAGCCGTCGAGTAGTCAATACCATTCTCGAGAGTGACATGATTGTCTTGGGGCCTGGTTCCCTCTTTACATCGATTTTGCCCAATATTGTCATTGAGGAGATTGGACAGGCTCTCTTGGAGACCAAGGCAGAGATCGCCTATGTCTGCAATATCATGACCCAGCGTGGGGAAACAGAGCACTTTTCAGACAGTGACCACGTGGAAGTCCTCCATCGACACTTAGGTCGGCCATTTATTGATACGGTCTTAGTTAATATCGAAAAGGTTCCTAGAGAATACATGGATACCAACCGTTTTGATGAGTATTTGGTTCAGGTAGAGCATGACTTTGCTGGTCTTTGCAAGCAGGTTCCTCGTGTGATTTCATCCAACTTCCTTCGTTTGGAAAATGGAGGAGCCTTCCATGATGGCGATTTGATTGTAGACGAATTGATGCGCATTATACAGGTGAGAAAATGAGTTTCACAGTTGCAGTAAAAGAGGAAATTCTTGGTCAACACCATCTCAGTCGTTATGAACTATCGGCCATTATCAAGATGTCTGGAAGTATCGGTCTATCTAGTTCGGGCTTGACCTTGTCCGTCGTGACCGAAAATGCCAAGTTGGCTCGGCACCTTTATGAGTCCTTTCTCCATTTTTATGAGATCAAGTCAGAAATTCGTCACCATCAGAGAAGCAATCTTCGCAAGAATCGTGTCTACACGGTCTATACTGATGAGAGGGTGCAGGAGCTTTTAGCTGATTTGCGGCTTGCGGATTCCTTCTTTGGTTTGGAGACGGGTATTGATCCCGATATCTTAGCAGATGAGGAGGCTGGTCGTGCTTACTTATGTGGGGCCTTTCTGGCAAATGGTAGCATTCGAGATCCTGAGTCTGGCAAGTACCAGTTGGAGATCAGTTCCGTTTATCTGGACCATGCCCAAGGACTGGGCTCTCTTCTTCAGCAGTTTTTGCTGGACGCCAAGGTTATTGAGCGCAAGAAAGGTGCAGTTACCTATCTCCAGCGGGCAGAAGACATTATGGATTTCTTGATCGTAATTGGGGCTATGGAGGCGCGTGATAATTTTGAGCGCGTCAAGATTTTGCGTGAAACCCGTAATGATCTCAATCGGGCTAATAATGCCGAGACAGCTAATATCGCTCGGACGGTTTCTGCTAGTATGAAGACCATCAACAATATCAGTAAAATCAAAGATAGAATGGGTTTGGAAAATTTACCCGTGGATTTGCAAGAGGTAGCACAGTTGCGGATTCAGCATCCAGACTACTCTATCCAGCAGTTGGCAGATAGTCTGAGCAATCCCCTAACCAAAAGTGGCGTCAATCACAGACTTAGAAAAATAAACAAGATAGCAGATGAACTATAAAACCACGAATCAGTTGATCCGTGGTTCTTTTCTTATAAACTGGTTGAGTGTTTGGGTTGTACTTTTTGCTCAGGGTCAATGTAGTTGATGGCATTGTTAACAGCTGTTGGAGCTTCACCCAGTCCTGTGGCAATCAAGTCAATCTTTCCTTCATAGTAGCAGCAGTCGCCGATAGCATAGATACCTGCTTGACTGGATTCTTGTTTGCTGTTGACGATAATCTTGTGGCGATTGAGGTCCAGTCCCCAGTTTTTAAGATTTCCGACAGAAGACTTGAAGCCGTAGTTGACAAAGAGGTGGTCTACCTCGATCGTTTCTGCTTCATCCGATTTGACTTTGGTGATTTCCAGTTTGTCTAGGGTTTTTCCATCTCCAAGGAGTTGGCTAGGTACAAAAGGTGTCTTGATAGTCACAGATGATTCTTGCAGGGCTTGCACACTGTGTTCCAAGGCGCGGAAGTTATCTCGACGGTGAACGAGAGTAGTTGGGGCGATTTTTTCAAAAGCTAATGCCCAGTCAACTGCTGAGTCCCCTCCACCAAGGATGGTCACTTTCTTACCAGCGTATTGCTGGATGTTGGAAACGTGGTAGTGGATATTTTCATAGTTCTCAACACCGTCTAATTCGAGTGGACGTGGTTTAAAGGCACCGCCCCCCATAGCAATGATGACGGTTTTAGTCAGGTGACTTCCCTTGTTGGTTGTGATGCTAAATCCTTGATCTTGTTTCTCAATCTCAAGAACAGTTTCGTTGAGGTGAACCGGTGTTTCAAAGCCGTTTAGCTGTTCAATCAGGCGATTGGTCAGCTCTTCCCCAGTTAAGTTTGGAAAACCTGGCACATCAAGGATTTGCTTTTCAGGGTATAGGATGGCAGGCTGACCACCGAGCTGGGGAAGAGAGTCGATGATTTGGACTTTGGCTTGGCGTAGGTGGGCGTAAAAGGCAGCAAAGAGGCCGACAGGACCGCCACCTACAATGGTAATATCATAGAGTTGAGACATGATTTCTCCTTCGTTTTTTCTAGTCAGTTTATTTTATCATAATTTTGCTTAATTTAAAATGAAGTAGGATGGGGAAAAAATGAGCAGAAAATGGTATAATAGTACGGAAAGTGTTTTGACAGGGAGGAGGCCAGGGATGAATTTTCAACAATTATCCAATTTGCAATACTGGACGAGTTTGTTTTCAAGTCCTTGGACGATAGTCATCAATCTGATTGATATTTTGATTGTGACTTATATTTTGTACCATTTTACCAAAGCGATTGCAGGAACTAAAATCATGATCTTAGTTCGGGGAGTTTTGGTCTTTATTCTAGGCCAGATTCTGTCCAATATGATTGGATTAACGACCATTTCGTGGTTGATCAATCAGATTATCACCTACGGGGTCATCGCAGCGGTGGTTATCTTCTCGCCAGAGATTCGGACTGGTTTGGAGAGATTGGGTCGAGCTACTGATTTCTTTTACAATGCCCCTATTAGTGCAGAAGAGCAAATGGTTCGTGCCTTTGTCAAATCAGTCGAGTACATGAGTCCGCGTAAGATAGGTGCTCTGGTTGCTGTTCAGCGAGTGAGAACCTTGCAGGAATATATCTCAACTGGAATTCCTCTAGATGCGAAAATCTCATCCGAGTTATTGATTAATATCTTTATCCCCAATACACCCTTACACGATGGAGCGGTCATTGTCAGAGAAGACCGGATTGCCGTAACTTCAGCCTACCTACCCCTGACTGAAAATACAGGAATTTCCAAGGAGTTTGGAACACGCCACAGGGCGGCGATTGGTTTGTCAGAAGTATCGGATGCTCTTACCTTTGTGGTTTCTGAGGAAACAGGTGGAATCTCAATCACCTATAATGGAGTCTTTAAGCATGATTTGACCTTGGAAGAGTTTGAAGCTGAATTGAGAAGAATCTTACTTCCAAAATCCGAGAAAAAACAAGGTCTGAAAGAGCGTTTGCTAGGAGGATTGAAACATGAGAAAAAATAGTCTATACATCATTTCTTCCTTCTTTTTCGCCTGCATTCTCTTTATCTATGCAACATTGACAAACTATCAGAATAGCAACAGTGCCAGACAGGTGCGGACGGAGACTTATACAAACACAGTTCTTAATGTCCCAATTGATATTCAGTATGACAGTGATCAGTATTTTATCAGTGGTTTTACATCTGAGGTGACGGTCTTTCTGACAGGGTCAAACAGAGTTGCTTTAGCGAGCGAGATGCAGGAAAGCACTCGAAAATTCAAGGTCAAAGCTGACTTAACCAATGCCAGTGTAGGGACCATTGAAGTTCCTCTAACCATTGAAAATTTACCGAGTGGTTTGACGGCTGTTGCGACACCGCAAAAGATAACAGTCAAGGTTGGTAAAAAAGTAAAACGAGATAATGTAATTGTTGTGCCAGAGATTGACCCTAGTCAGATTGATTCTCGTGTGAAAATTGATACAGTCACTGTGTCAGATGAAAAAGTATCGGTCATTAGTGATGAGGAAACTCTCTCTAGAGTAGATCGTGTCATTGCCATCTTACCAACGAGTGAACGGATAACAGGTAACTACTCGGCCTCTGTTCCACTACAAGCAGTTGATAAAAATGGAAATGTCTTGCCAAGCGTCATTATGCCATTTGACACTACAATGAAAATTACAACCAAAACAGTATCGTCTAGCTCGAGTTCTTCGTCAACGACCTCATCAACAGGATCCTCGACTAGCAGCTCGTCTTCAACGAGTTCAGAAACAAAACCAGACTCGTCTAAACAAGAATAAATAAAAAAGTAGAAAAGGATGATTAACAAAATGGGTAAATATTTTGGGACCGATGGAGTCCGTGGAGAAGCAAACGTAGAACTGACGCCAGAATTGGCCTTTAAACTGGGACGTTTTGGTGGTTATGTTCTTAGTCAACACGAAACAGAAGCCCCTAAAGTCTTTGTAGGACGTGATACACGTATCTCAGGAGAAATGCTAGAATCTGCCTTGGTGGCAGGTCTTCTATCAGTAGGGATTCACGTCTACAAACTCGGTGTTCTTGCAACACCAGCAGTAGCTTACTTGGTTAAAACTGAGGGAGCCAGTGCGGGTGTCATGATTTCAGCGAGTCACAACCCAGCCCTTGATAATGGAATTAAGTTCTTTGGTGGGGATGGCTTCAAACTTGATGATGAAAAAGAAGCAGAAATCGAAGCCTTGTTGGACGCTGCCGAAGACACACTTCCTCGTCCGAGTGCTGAGGGCTTGGGAACCTTGGTGGACTATCCAGAAGGTTTGCGTAAGTATGAAGGCTACCTTGTTTCAACTGGAACGCCTCTTGAGGGAATGAAAGTTGCCTTGGATACAGCCAACGGTGCAGCAGCTACGAGTGCTCGTCAGATTTTTGCTGATTTAGGTGCTCAGTTGACAGTTATCGGTGAGAAACCAGATGGTCTTAATATCAACTTGAATGTGGGTTCTACACACCCAGAAGCTCTCCAAGAACTAGTCAAAGAAAGCCAGTCAGCTATTGGTTTGGCCTTTGACGGAGACAGTGATCGTTTGATTGCTGTTGATGAAAATGGCGACATCGTCGATGGTGATAAGATCATGTACATCATCGGAAAATACCTTTCTGAAAAAGGCCAGTTGGCTCAAAACACCATCGTGACAACGGTTATGTCTAACCTTGGCTTCCATAAGGCCTTGGAGAGTGCTGGCATTAACAAGGCAGTGACTGCTGTTGGTGACCGCTATGTCGTTGAAGAAATGAGAAAATCAGGCTACAACCTTGGTGGTGAACAGTCTGGTCACGTTATCTTGATGGATTATAATACAACTGGTGATGGTCAATTATCAGCTGTTCAATTGACTAAAATCATGAAAGAAACAGGCAAGAGTTTGTCTCAACTAGCATCAGAAGTAACGATTTACCCACAAAAACTGGTCAATATCCGAGTGGAAAATGCTATGAAAGAGAAAGCCATGGAAGTACCAGCCATCAAGACAATCATCGAAAAGATGGAAGAAGAAATGGCAGGGAACGGTCGTATCCTTGTCCGCCCAAGTGGAACAGAACCCCTCTTGCGCGTCATGGCAGAAGCCCCAACAACAGAAGAAGTTAACTACTACGTAGATACAATTGCTGCTGTTGTTAAAGATGAAATCGGAATTGACTAAAGCCTAGAAAACTAGATGAAATCATAAAAATGTGGTACAATTGCATAGTAAATTGTAGCAATGGGAGAGAAAAATGAATCTTAAACGAGAACAAGAATTTGTTAGCCAGTATCACTTTGATGCTCGTAACTTTGAATGGGAAAATGAAAATGGAGCTCCTGAAACTAAGGTAGATGTGAACTTTCAGTTGCTCCAACATGACCAAGAAAACCAAGTAACTTCTTTAGTCGTTATCTTGAGTTTCATGATTGTCTTTGACAAATTTGTCATCAGCGGAACAATTTCTCAAGTTAACCATGTGGAAGGTCGCATTGTTAACGAACCAAGCGAATTTAACCAAGAAGAAGTCGAAACTCTGGCACGTCCATGTTTGAACATGCTCAATCGTTTGACGTATGAAGTAACAGAAATCGCCTTGGATCTTCCAGGGATCAATTTGGAGTTTTAGTCATGAAATTAGCTGTCATTACAGATTCTTCAGCCTATTTAGAGGAGAAGACGCTGCAAAGAGAGAATCTATTTATCTTGGATATTCCTGTCAATATCGATGGAGAGGAGTATGTCGAAGGTGTCAATCTGACTGCTGAGGAATTTTATCAAAAAATGGCTCAGTCTGCAGAATTGCCTAAAACTAGTCAACCAAGTATTGCTAAACTGGATGAGATTCTAAGTTCCTTGAAAGATGAGGGCTATACCCATGTCTTAGGACTCTTTCTTTCGTCAGGAATTTCAGGCTTTTATCAGAACATCCAATACATGTTGGATGAGTATGATGGCTTGATCATTGCCTTTCCAGATACCCATATCACAAGTTCCCCTCTAGGATTTATGGTAGAGAGTGCCTTTGAATGGGCAGAACAAGGCGATGATTTTGCCCAGATTCAGGAGAAGTTGGGGATTCAAATTGCTGATAATTCAGCCTTTATCATAGTAGATGACCTCGACCACCTGGTTAAGGGAGGACGTTTGTCAAATGGGGCTGCTATCTTAGGGAATCTCCTCAGTATCAAGCCTATCCTCTACTTTAATGACCAAGGGGTGATTGAAGTTTACGAAAAAGTTCGTACAGAAAAGAAGGCAATCAAACGTTTGGTGGAAATCATCAAGGAGTTGACAAAAGATGGGAACTACCGTATAACAGTCATTCATGGGAACGCTCCTCAAAAGGCAGCGGATTTACGTCAGCTTTTGATGGAGAGTGGTGTGACTGCTGAAATTCCAATTGAAACCTTTGGTAGTGTCATTGGGACCCACCTTGGAGAAGGTAGTATCGCCTTGAGCTATACACCAATCGTCTAAATTGTTCTTACAGGCTTTGTATCTTAGCAATTGAACACGGCCTACCTGCCTCTTGAAAAAAGATGCCTGTCTTGCCTTTCATGGAAAGTCAGCGCCATTCCCTATTTTTCATGGGCAGCTAACGTCCTTTGTATCTTGATAATTGAACACGCCTGGAACCCTGAGTGAAAAAGATAGTTCTTCCAAGGAGTAGACACTCCTTGATCAGAACTCCTATTTTCACTTTGTGTTCTTACAGGCTTTGTATCTTAGACAGGAGTAGAGATGAGTATTCGAGTAATTATTGCCGGTTTTAAGGGAAAGATGGGCCAAGCTGCTTGTCAGATGGTCTTGGCTGATCTAGACTTGGACTTGGTCGCAGTTTTGGATCCTTTTGAGTTTGAGTCAGAATGGCAGGGAATTCCTGTTTTCAACGATAAGGCTGACTTGGCTGGATTTGAGGCTGATGTCTGGGTGGATTTTACTACACCAGCCGTTGCCTACGAAAATACACGCTTTGCTCTTGAAAATGGCTTTGCTCCAGTAGTTGGAACAACAGGCTTTACTAGTGAAGAAATTACAGAACTAAAAGCATTTTCTCGTGAACAAGATTTGGGTGGCTTGATTGCCCCTAACTTTGCCTTGGGCGCTGTCTTGCTCATGCAATTTGCGGCGCAGGCTGCCAAATATTTCCCAAATGTGGAGATTATCGAGCTCCATCATGACAAGAAAAAAGATGCTCCAAGTGGAACAGCTTTTAAAACGGCTGAGTTGATGGCGGAAGTGCGTGAGTCGATCCAGCAAGGTGCGCCTGACGAGGAAGAATTGATTGCTGGTGCCCGTGGTGCTGACTTTGATGGCATGCGGATCCACTCAGTCCGTCTACCAGGTTTGGTAGCTCATCAGGAAGTTATCTTTGGCAATCAGGGAGAAGGATTGACCATTCGTCATGACTCCTATGATCGTAGCTCCTTCATGACAGGGGTCAATTTGGGAATCAAAGAAGTTGTCAAGCGTCATGAGCTTGTCTATGGATTAGAACACTTATTATGAGATTAACGCAAATGCCTTCTGAATTTCAGAAGGCTTTACCAGTATTAGAAAAAATTAAAGAAGCAGGCTTTGAGGCCTATTTTGTTGGGGGCTCTGTTCGAGATGCCCTCCTCAATCGTCCTATCCACGATGTGGATATTGCGACTTCTTCCTATCCAGAGGAGACCAAGCAGATTTTTCCGCGAACAGCCGATATCGGAATCGAGCACGGAACTGTCTTGGTTTTAGATGGGGATGAAGAGTATGAGGTAACCACCTTTCGAACTGAAGATGTCTATGTGGACTATCGCAGACCCAGTGCGGTTTCCTTTGTGCGTTCGCTAGAAGAAGACCTCAAACGTCGTGATTTCACAGTTAATGCCTTTGCCTTGGATGAGACAGGTGAAATCATTGACTTGTTTCATGGTTTAGAGGATTTGGAAAACCAAGTCTTGCGAGCAGTTGGAGTGGCTAGTGAGCGTTTCAACGAAGATGCTCTGCGGATTATGCGTGGTTTCCGTTTTCAGGCCAGTCTCGGTTTTAAACTTGAGTCAGAAACTTTTGAGGCGATGAAGACTTTGACGCCACTCTTGGAGAAAATTTCTGTAGAGCGCACCTTCGTTGAGTTTGATAAACTCTTGCTGGCACCTTTTTGGCGAGTTGGTCTGTCTTCCATGATTGAGAGTCGAGCTTATGACTATCTTCCAGACATGGTAGGGAGTCAGGACAAGCTCAACAGACTGTTTGATTTGGAGAATGATTTCACTTTTGAATCTTCTGAACAAGCTTGGGCAGCTCTATTGTGGGCTTTGGAGATTAAAGATACACAGCCATTTTTGAAGGCATGGAAAACCTCACGCCAGTTTGCTAAGCAGGTTCAGGATTTGCTGACTATTTTGACTTTGCGAGAAGAAGGAGAGCTGAGCAAGCGCGATTGTTACCGCTTTGATTTGGATTCCCTTCTACAAGCCGAAAGTCTTCGTCAGGCTCAAGGGAAAGAAGTCAACCCACAAGCCATCAAAGAAACTTACCAGAGTTTGACCATTCATGACAAGAAAGAAATTCAGATTAACGGTGGAATTTTGATTAAGGAATATGGTTACCAGCCAGGACCAGACTTGGGAGAGATTTTAACAGAGATTGAGTTTGCCATTGTCGATGGAGAATTGGAAAATGATCGTCAAGCCATCCATGCTTACCTGAGGGAGAAAAAATGAGTGATTTTATCGTTGAAAAACTAAGCAAATCCGTTGGAGACAAGACCGTTTTTAAGGATATTTCTTTTATCATCCATGACTTGGATAGAATAGGTCTAATAGGTGTCAATGGAACGGGTAAGACCACCCTTTTAGACGTCCTTTCTGGCGTTTCTGGCTTTGATGGGGATGTCAGTCCCTTTTCGGCAAAGAATGACTATAAGATTGGCTACTTGACCCAGGATCCTGATTTTGATGATAGCAAGACGGTCTTGGATACGGTTCTCTCTAGCGACCTCAAGGAAATCCAGTTGATTCGTGAGTATGAGTTAATCATGCTCAACTACAGTGAGGACAAGCAGGCTCGTTTGGAACGGGTCATGGCAGAGATGGATTCTCTCCAAGCCTGGGAAATTGAAAGCCAGGTCAAGACGGTCCTCAGCAAGCTAGGTATTCAGAACTTGTCGACTCCAGTTGGTGAATTGTCAGGAGGTCTAAGAAGACGTATCCAGTTGGCGCAAGTTCTCCTAGGAAACCACGATCTCTTGCTTCTGGACGAGCCGACCAACCACCTGGACATTGCGACCATTGAGTGGCTGACCCTCTTTTTGAAAAATTCTAAGAAGACAGTTCTCTTTATCACCCACGATCGTTATTTCCTAGATGCACTATCAACACGGATTTTCGAGTTGGACCGAGCAGGCTTGACCGAGTATCAGGGGAATTATCAGGACTATGTTCGCCTAAAAGCGGAACAAGATGAGCGTGATGCAGCACTTCTCCACAAAAAGGAACAACTCTATAAGCAAGAATTAGCCTGGATGCGTAGACAACCGCAGGCCCGTGCGACCAAGCAACAGGCCCGTATCAATCGTTTCCACGATTTGAAAAAAGAAGTTTCAGGTGGCGTTGCTGATACAGACTTGACCATGAACTTTGAAACCAGTCGGATTGGGAAAAAAGTCATCGAGTTTCAGAATGTTTCCTTCTCCTATGAAAACAAGCCCATTTTGCAAGATTTTAATCTATTGGTGCAAGCCAAAGACCGTATCGGAATCGTTGGGGACAACGGTGTCGGGAAGTCAACTCTGCTTAATCTCATCGCAGGGAGTCTTGAGCCGACTAAAGGCCAAGTGATCATCGGTGAGACGGTTCGCATCGCCTATTTTTCTCAACAAATTGAAGGTTTGGATGAAAGCAAACGGGTTATCAATTACCTGCAGGAAGTAGCAGAAGAGGTTAAGACCAGTGGTGGTTCTACGACTTCCATTGCAGAGTTGCTGGAGCAGTTTCTCTTCCCACGTTCGACGCATGGAACCTTGATTGAGAAATTGTCAGGTGGAGAGAAAAAACGCCTTTATCTCCTCAAATTGCTCTTGGAAAAACCAAATGTTCTTCTCTTGGACGAGCCGACAAATGACTTGGACATTGCAACCTTGACAGTCTTGGAAAATTTCTTGCAGAGCTTTGCAGGGCCTGTCTTGACAGTTAGCCACGACCGTTATTTCCTGGATAAGGTAGCGACCAAGATTCTCGCTTTTGAGGATGGCAAGATTCGTCCTTTCTTTGGTCATTACACCGACTATCTTGATGAAAAAGCCTTTGAAACAGAGATGGCCAATCAAGTTCAAAAGGCCGAAAAGGAGAAAGTGGTCAAGATTCGAGAAGACAAGAAACGTATGACCTACCAAGAAAAGCAGGAGTGGGCAAGCATTGAAGGAGATATTGAAGCCTTGGAAAATCGTATCGCTGTTATTGAAGAGGAGATGCAGGCAAATGGTTCTGACTTTGGCAAACTGGCGACGCTTCAAAAAGAACTGGATGAGAAAAACGAAGAACTCCTTGAAAAATACGAACGTTATGAATATTTAAGTGAGTTGGCATGATGGAAGAAAAAGTCATTAAACGTAGTCCCAAGAAAATCATTTGGAATGCCTTGTTTGGCTTGACTTCAGTGCTTTTTTTCTTACTACCTCTCTCTTATCTCCATTTGTACTCGCAAAAGGGAACCAGACTTCATACGATAAGTCTGTTATTAATACTGCTTGTCCTCTTTTGTGCTGGAGTAGTTGTTTATCAGACATACAGGCTGTTAAGTTCCGATAAGGAATATTTGAGCTGTACTGTCGAGGGGTTTTACTACAAACCAAACCCAAAGAAACCCAGTCGTTTCTATGCTTGGACAGATGTAGAAGAGTTTTCCTTTTCTCGGATTCGAGGGAAGTACAGGGATTCCTATCGGATTGAAGTCTATTTTAAAAACAAGGAAAATGTGAAATCCCAATCCTTTCTAGCTCTACTGAAGAGAAGGATTCTCCCTTTTCATTCGTCAGCAGATTTGATCATCCCGATCTTTCTATTAGATGTAGGTCTTCCTGAAAGGATCTATGAGACCATGAAGTACTATGAAAGAGAATGGCGTATCGAACAAAATCGTCAAGCAAGAAAAGAGGTAAAACAAGCTTCGAAAAGCAAATCTTCCAAACTGTCATAGTCGGTCTTGACTTGAAGTAGAATAATCAAAAAGGCCCTATCCATTGGATAGGGTCATTGTTTGTCTTCTTTTTTAGTTTCCTGGTGGAAAATATTTTGCCAAGTCTCATGGCGACGCCAGATACTGGTATGGACGATACCATCTAGCTCATAGCAAATGAGCTTGGTTTTCTGACTAATGGAGGTAATCTGAATGTCCTTAATCGTAGCACTAAGTTCTTTTTCAGACTTATAAGCCTCTTTATCCATCTGCTCTCCATCTTGACGGATATAGAGAAAGTCCTCAGCAAGGAGTTCTTCTAGCTGATTTCCTTGGTCAATCAATTGCTCACGCATGAGCAGTTTTTTGTAGACATTGTCTAAAATCTCATCCTCAGGTATGGGAGCTGGCTCGATATGGACATCGGTATCAAAGACTCCAAAACGCTCTTCCAGCATGGATTCGACCTGGTCTGCTATTTCGTGACTTTCATAGACTGATAGGTCGGGATTCATCTCCAGCGTGATATCAAGGTAGATATTGCTACCGTAGGTGCGACCTCTTTGGGACTTAACCTTACTAATCTTTGGAATCTCCATGATGGCCTTCTGATAATCTTCCAGCAGACGGTCGTCAAAACCATCTGAAAGACTAAAGGAAGACTCGATAAAGATATCATAGGCTGTCTTTAAGATAAAGAAGGTGATGATGATAGCGACCAATTTATCCACGATTGGATAATTAAAACTGCTGGCTAGGATGGCAATGGAAGTCCCAAGTGAGGTAACAGCATCGGAAAGATTGTCCTTGGCGGCAGCCTTGAGCGCCTTGGACTTGGATTTCTTACTGAGGCGAGTATTATAGAGATAAACTGCGAACATGACTGACGCAGAGACGACTCCGAGAGTTGCACCCAGTGGGTCGATAACTGTCTGTTCCCGACTGAGAATTTTTTGAATGGTGTCCCGAAGAACATCAAAGCCAACGTAGAACATGATGATGGAAGTGATCAAGCTAGCCAAATCTTCAATTTTCCAGTGACCGAAACGATGGTCACGGTCTGCAGGCTGGCGTGCCATCCGAATCCCAATCAAGAGAGCAACATTTCCAATAATATCGGATACGTTGTTGAAACCATCTGCCACCAAACTGGAAGAATGCAGGAGGTGACCAGTTGCCAATTTTGCCGCAGACAAGAGGAGGTAAGTCGAAATGCTGATAATAGCTCCACGTTCTGCCAATTTGAGATTTGACATGGATTGGTTCATCGGGCTTCCTTTCTAGTCATATAGTATTCTTACATTATACTGGTTTTCATGGGAAAATTCAAATTTAGTCTTGTTTCATCTGATTTTAACCCTTGAAAACTTTTCAAATTTTGATATAATAGTACTACTCAAGGGAGTAGCTGGCAGAAACCTGTGATAGTGTCGTCATTCCGAATTGTATACTGAAAAGTATGTTTTCCGGCACTATCTTAAACAGCGAGACTTGTTATGATTAACAGGTCTCTTTTTGTTTGTCATAAAACTAAAAGAGAACTTGTTTTGCACACAATGTCAAGGAGGAGACACATGTCAAAAGAACAAAAACGCCAAGCGTTTTATACTCAAAGTCCTGAAGAGGTCTTGAAGTCAGTAGAAGCAACTGAGCAAGGTCTTTCGTCAAGCGAAGCACAGAAACGTCTAGCTGAATATGGACGCAATGAACTGGAAGAGGGTGAGAAAAAATCTCTCCTAGTCAAGTTTATCGAGCAATTTAAGGATTTGATGATTATTATCCTAGTTGCTGCGGCTATCTTGTCAGTCGTGACTTCTGGTGGGGAAGACATCGCAGATGCCATCATTATCCTTGCCGTGGTTATCATCAACGCTGCCTTCGGTGTTTACCAAGAAGGAAAAGCAGAAGAAGCCATCGAAGCCCTCAAGTCTATGTCTAGTCCAGCTGCTCGCGTTATTCGTGATGGGCATATGGCTGAGATTGATTCAAAAGAATTGGTACCAGGTGATATCGTTGCTCTTGAAGCAGGTGACGTGGTGCCAGCAGACCTACGATTGCTAGAAGCTAATTCTCTTAAAATCGAAGAAGCAGCTTTGACAGGTGAGTCTGTTCCAGTCGAAAAAGACTTGACTGTCGAGCTCTCTGCAGATGCTGGTATTGGTGACCGTGTCAATATGGCCTTCCAAAACTCAAATGTGACTTATGGTCGTGGTCTTGGCGTTGTTGTCAATACAGGTATGTACACGGAAGTGGGTCATATCGCTGGCATGCTCCAAGATGCGGATGAGACGGATACACCACTCAAACAAAACTTGAACAACCTTTCTAAGGTCTTGACCTATGCAATTTTGGTCATTGCCCTTGTTACTTTTGTAGTCGGAGTCTTCATTCAAGGTAAAAATCCACTTGGTGAGTTGATGACATCTGTTGCGCTTGCTGTTGCAGCCATCCCAGAAGGACTTCCTGCTATCGTGACCATCGTTCTTGCCCTTGGTACTCAAGTTTTGGCAAAACGAAACTCTATCGTTCGTAAGTTGCCAGCAGTTGAAACACTTGGTTCAACTGAGATCATCGCTTCTGATAAGACTGGTACGCTTACCATGAACAAGATGACAGTCGAAAAAGTCTTCTATGATGCAGTCCTACATGATTCAGCTGATGATATTGAACTAGGTCTTGAAATGCCTCTTCTTCGTTCTGTTGTTTTGGCTAATGATACTAAGATTGATGCAGAAGGAAACCTGATTGGGGATCCAACGGAAACAGCCTTCATCCAGTATGCCTTGGACAAGGGCTATGATGTTAAAGGATTTTTAGAGCAATATCCTCGTGTAGCTGAGTTACCATTTGACTCAGATCGTAAACTCATGTCAACGGTTCATCCATTACCAGATGGTAAATTCCTCGTAGCAGTCAAGGGAGCCCCTGACCAACTTTTGAAACGTTGTGTTGCTCGTGATAAGGCTGGAGATGTTGCTCCGATTGATGAGAAAGTTAATGACTTAATTCACACAAACAACTCTGAAATGGCTCACCAAGCCTTGCGTGTTCTTGCGGGTGCTTATAAGATTGTAGACAGCATTCCAGAAAACCTGACTTCTGAAGAGCTTGAAAACAACTTGATCTTTACTGGATTGATTGGAATGATTGACCCTGAACGTGCCGAAGCAGCAGAAGCTGTTCGTGTCGCTAAGGAAGCGGGAATCCGTCCAATCATGATCACTGGTGACCACCAAGATACAGCGGAAGCCATTGCCAAACGTTTGGGAATCATCGATGAAAATGACTCGGAAGACCATGTCTTGACTGGTGCTGAACTCAACGAACTTTCAGATGAAGAATTTGAAAAAGTCGTTGGTCAATACTCTGTCTACGCGCGTGTATCTCCAGAACACAAGGTTCGTATCGTCAAGGCTTGGCAAAAACAAGGTAAGGTTGTTGCTATGACAGGTGACGGTGTTAATGATGCGCCAGCTCTGAAAACAGCCGATATCGGTATCGGTATGGGAATCACTGGTACAGAGGTTTCTAAGGGGGCTTCTGACATGATTCTTGCAGATGATAACTTTGCGACCATTATCGTCGCAGTTGAAGAAGGACGCAAGGTCTTCTCAAACATTCAAAAGACTATTCAGTACTTACTTTCTGCCAATACTGCTGAAGTATTAACTATCTTCTTATCAACCTTGTTTGGTTGGGACGTCTTGCAGCCAGTTCATCTCTTGTGGATCAACTTGGTAACAGATACCTTCCCAGCTATCGCTCTAGGTGTTGAGCCTGCTGAGCCTGGTGTCATGAACCATAAACCACGTGGACGCAAGGCAAGCTTCTTCTCAGGTGGTGTTTTGAGTTCTATCATTTATCAAGGTGTACTCCAAGCAGCTATTGTTATGAGTGTTTATGGCCTTGCGATTGCTTACCCAGTTCACGTGGGTGACAATCATGCTATTCACGCAGATGCCCTCACTATGGCCTTTGCAACACTTGGTTTGATTCAGCTCTTCCATGCCTACAACGTCAAGTCTGTTTACCAATCCATCTTGACAGTCGGACCATTCAAGTCTAAGACCTTCAACTGGTCTATCTTGGTATCCTTCATCCTCTTGATGGCAACAATCGTTGTAGAACCGCTTGAAGGTATCTTCCACGTAACCAAACTAGACTTGTCTCAATGGGGTATTGTTCTAGCTGGAAGCTTCTCAATGATACTTATCGTCGAAATCGTTAAGTTTGTTCAACGTAAACTTGGTCTTGATAAGAACGCGATTTAAAAAGAAAGTCATCTTCGGATGGCTTTTTTTGCATTTGAGAGAAAGGACTAGGAGTTGCTCCCTTTTGTGCTATAATAAAGTAAAGTAGCAAGGAGTGAAAGAGAATGGAAAAGAAAATTGTCCGAGATGTCTTATTCTTGTCGCAGGTCTCGAAACCTGCAAGTCAGGAAGACCTTTATCTGGCTAAGGATTTGCAGGATACCCTGCTGGCTAATCGCGAGACCTGTGTCGGTCTGGCAGCCAATATGATTGGTGTGCAGAAGCGTGTCATTATCTTTAATCTTGGCTTGGTTCCCATGGTCATGTTTAACCCCATTCTCCTTTCCTATAAAGGACCTTACGAGACAGAGGAAGGTTGTTTGTCTTTGACTGGGGTGCGACCAACAACTCGCTATGAAACGATTACGGTTTCCTATCGTGATAGTAAGTGGGAGGAACAGACCATTACGTTAACAGGTTTTCCAGCTCAGATCTGCCAACATGAACTGGATCATTTGGAAGGACGGATTATTTAGGAGGAACTCAGATGAAACGCATACTTTTTGAACTTGTTTTTATCGCAACGACTTGGTATATCTTTTTGCCGCCACTTAATCTTACTAGTTGGGAATTCATCTTCTTTCTTTGTGGGCATCTGGTGGTGATGGGAATTTTGTTTAGTTTCCACAAGGATACCAACCTCCTCAAGACAGTTCACCTACGTCATGGCAAGGCTGCCAAAGATCTCAATCTAGAAGGATTCCTTTTTACCAAACTTAGTAGAGGATTGTTTCTGACTGCAGCTATCATCTTTGTCCTTGCTGGTCTGGTAAGCCTAGTAACCTCTAGCTTTTTCCAAGCAAAAAATTATGCTAATGTAGTGTCTATCACAGAAAAAGACTTTAAAGATTTTCCTAAGAGTGATACCAGTAAGGTTCCAATCCTAGATCGGAGCACTGCAGAAAAGATTGGAGACCGTTATCTAGGCTCTCTGACGGATAAGGTCTCCCAGTACGTAGCAGCAGATACTTATACTCAGCTGACGGTTGATGGCAAACCCTATCGGGTGACCCCTTTGGAGTATGCCGACCCGATCAAATGGTTTAATAATCAGTCCAAGGGAATTGGAGAGTATATCAAGGTTGATATGGTGACAGGAAATGCAGAATTGGTGGATTTAAAAACGCCAATGAAGTATTCTGACTCCGAGTATTTTAATCGCGATGTCAAACGTCATCTTCGTATTAAGTACCCAACCAAGATTTTTAAAACGCCCTCCTTTGAGGTGGATGATGAAGGCAATCCCTTCTATGTAGCAACCGTTTATCAAAAGCAGTTTGGTCTAGGAGTCCCTCGTCCTTCATCTGTTATTATCTTGGATGCGACCGATGGAGAAACCAAGGAATACAGCTTGGATGAAGTCCCAGAATGGGTGGATCGTGTCTATCCAGATGAAGAAACCATCGAGCAAATCAACTACAACGGCAAGTATAAAGACGGCTTCTGGAATGCCTTGATTTCTAAGAAAAACGTCACCCAAACGACAGAGGGCTATAACTATCTTTCTATCGGAAATGACATTTATCTCTACACAGGGGTGACTTCAGCAAATGCTGACGAAAGTAATCTAGGATTTATCCTTGAAAATATGCGCACTGGTGAAATCACCAAGTACAATCTAGCATCAGCAACCGAAGAATCAGCCCGTGCTTCCGCAGAAGGAGCAGTGCAGGAAAAAGCATATAAGGCTACCTTCCCTATCCTTGTCAATCTCAATGACAAACCACTCTATATCATGGGCTTGAAGGACAATGCAGGCTTGGTCAAGGAGTATGCATTGGTCGATGCAGTGGAGTACCAAAACGTTATCGTAGCAACTACGGTAGATGAACTCCTCAGCAAGTATGCCAATAAAAACGACCTCGAGCTGGATAATGAAACGGTAGAAAACATCAAGGGAGTGGTTTCAGATCTTAAATCAGCTGTCATCAAGGGGGATACCGTCTATTTCTTTAAAGTTGATGGCAAGATTTATAAGGTCAAGGCTTCCGTGTCAGACGACCTTCCTTACCTTGAAAATGGGCAATCCTTTGAAGGTCAAGTTGGAAAAGATAATTACCTCAAAACCTTTAACGTACAATAATACTCTTCGAAAATCAAATTCAAACTACATCAGCGTCGCCTTGCCGTACTCAAGTACTGCCTGCGGCTAGCTTCCTAGTTTGCTCTTTGATTTTCATTGAGTATAAAAATAGGTTTTCTCAGTTCAAGGAGAAAAAAGATAAATTCTTATCTATCTTAACAAGCTTAGCTGGCACAGCCTTTGTTCTCGTGGCTATCTGGTTAGGATGGCCAAAATAAACAGAGAAACCTCGGTATGAACCGAGGTTTTTAAGATGAAATTCTTGGTTGTGGTTGAAAAATATGCTACACTAACAATATGAAAATTTTAATCCCAACAGCAAAAGAAATGAACACAGACCATCCTTGTATCGAAGCGCTCCCTTTGAGGGAAGAAAGTCAGGCAGTCCTTTACTCACTGGCGAATTATTCAGCTAGTGAATTAGAGACTTTTTATAAGGTATCTGTCGAGAAAGCAGAAGAAGAGTACGGCCATATTCAAGCTTTAAAAGAACACAGGGCTAAACATTATCCAGCCTTGAAACTTTTCGATGGTCTCATGTATCGTCACATCAAACGAAATGGGTTAACCGAAGCTGAACAAACCTATCTTGAAAATCATGTCCTAATTACCTCGGCTTTATACGGTGTTGTCCCCGCCTTGTCGCCCATGGCTCCTCACCGTTTGGACTTTTTGATGAAGTTAAAAGTTGCTGGTAAGACTTTAAAGAGTCATTGGAAGTCAGCCTATGATGAGGCACTTCAGGATGAGAATTTGATATTCTCACTCCTATCATCAGAGTTTGAAACCGTATTTTCGAAGGAAATCAGAGAAAAGATGGTGACCTTCAAATTTATGGAGGACAAGGCAGGTCAGCTGAAAATCCACTCAACCATTTCAAAAAAAGCCCGTGGCGCCTTTTTGACCGCCTTGATAGAGGGGCAAGTCCATACAGTCAAACAAGCTCGCAAGCTCCGCTTTGCCGGCTTTGACTACCGACCTGATTTATCAAGTGATTTAGAACTCGTCTTTGTGAAACAAGCATAAAACCAGCTCATTCGAGCTGGTTTTTGTTGGATTAGTTGATGGCTGCAAGAAGGTCGTCCGCTTGTTTTGCAAGTGATGAAGCAGTTGCTTCTTCTAACACCAATTTTCCATCTGCCCAAGCAGAGTCATTGACACGAGCAGCTGTAAAGTCACCAACGACTTGTGTACGGATAAATGGCAAGAGGTCTTTATAAATAGCAAAGAGTTGATCGTGACCGGCATTGGCTACAGAAGAGACAGTAATAAACTTGTCTTGGAGGGCAGAAGCGCCACGTGTATCAGACAAGTCAAGGGCACGAGAGAGCCAGTCAAGCAAGTTTTTCACTGTTCCAGGGATAGAGAAGTTGTAGACTGGAGAGAAGATCCAGATCGCATCCGCAGCAAGGACTGCTTCACGAGCAGCAGCTACAGCTGGATGAGTTGGAACTTCCAAATCTTGGCTGAAGAGAGGAACAGCTGAGTAATCAAGATAGCTAACTTCCGCTTTTCCAGCAAGTGCTTTTTCAGCTTCGAGGGCCATTTGGTGGTTGAAAGAACCTTGGCGTAGTGAACCGACGATAAATAATACTTTTTTAGACATGATGTGTCTCCTTTAGTTTAAAATTCAAAGAGCGAACTCTTTTGTTACCATCTATGTTACAACAAATAATACTAATTAGCAATAATTTTGCTCACAAATTTTTAAATTTTTTTAAAATGCGGATTAAGTCTTCCTTTTCGCCATCTTCCAAGATGCTGAGTGCTTCTACGATAGAATCGATATGGTCAGGAAGAACCTCTTCGATTTTTCTGCGTCCTGCAGGTGTTAATTTCAGGAAAAAGGATCGACGATCCTTGGGGTCGCAAGTTCTAGAAATCCACCCATCTCGAACCATATTTCGAATGACGACAGTCATGTTTCCAGAAGTGGCTAACATTTTTTCAATCAAATCCTGAATGCGTAGTTCCCCCTTGCTATAGAGGGTTTCCAAAACTGAAAATTGGGTGGGTGTTAGCCCGTGTTCTTTAGCAGCTTTGGCTTCATAAGGTTTAAAAGTTCGTATGGCTTTATTGAGGACGATAGCTGTTTTTAAGTCTAATTGATTATCGGAAATTTTCTCTTTCAAATATTGTTTCATAAGGCTATTTTATCAATAATGAGAGAGAAAAACAAGAACTTACATTTTATAGGAAAAGAATCTTAGAATGTTCCCGTCTTCACTTGTAATAAAGAAGGAGAGATGGTAAAATAGACGAGTGAAACTAAGACAGAAAAAAGCAAAAAACAAGCTACTTATACAATATGGAATCGGCATTGCTCTGGTAGTACTAGTCATGACGACTTCATTCCTTTATCTGATATCACTCAGCATGAAACCCTATCAAGATGCTAGACTTGAGGGAGAAAAACTGGCCAAGCAGTATGCAGAATTGGAAAAGGCAGATCAGGTTGATTTCTACAATGGTCTAGAGGGCTATTACAGTGTTCTGGGACATAATAAAAAGCAAGAGGCCATTGCCGTACTGATTGAAAAGAATGACCACAAGATTTATGTTTATCAGCTTGATAAGGGGATTTCTCAAGACAAGGCAGTGACGATTTCGAGGGAAAAAGGAGCTAGCGACATTGACAAGATTACTTTTGGTCGCTATCAGGACAAGCCGATTTGGGAAGTTAAGTCAGGAAACCAGTACTATCTGGTTGACTTTGAAACAGGAGCAGTGATCCAATAAGGAGGGCATATGAAACTATCCAAACGTGTACTAGAAATGGAAGAAAGCGTCACTCTAGCTAGTGATGCAAGAGCCAAAGCATTAAAAGCTCAGGGAAAGGATGTTCTTTTCTTAACCTTGGGACAGCCTGATTTTCATACTCCTGAAAATATTCAGGAGGCAGCGGTAGAAGCGATTCGAGATGGACGAGCTTCCTTCTATACAGTTGCTTCAGGCCTACCAGAGTTAAAAGCGGCGGTTAATACCTATTTTGAACGCCACTATGGGTATTCCGTAGCAGCCAACGAAGTTACTTTTGCCACTGGTGCCAAGTTCTCTCTCTACACCTTCTTTATGGCTGTGGTCAATCCAGGTGATGAGGTCATTATTCCTACACCATACTGGGTCAGCTATGGAGACCAGGTCAAAATGGCAGAAGGAGTGCCAGTCTTTGTCCAGGCAAAGGAAGACAATCACTTTAAAGTAACAGTAGAGCAGCTAGAAGCAGCGCGAACAGATAAGACCAAGATCTTAGTTCTCAATTCACCATCGAATCCGACCGGTATGATTTACTCTCGTGAGGAACTCTTGGCTATCGGAAATTGGGCTGTTGCGCATGATGTCCTTATCTTAGCAGATGATATTTATGGTCGTTTGGTTTATAACGGGAACGAATTTGTTCCAATTTCTAGTCTGTCAGAAGCCATTCGCAAGCAAACCATCGTGATTAACGGTGTATCTAAGGCCTATGCCATGACTGGTTGGCGGGTAGGTTATGCTGTGGGAAATCCTGAAATTATTGCTGCCATGAGCAAACTAACAGGACAAACGACCTCCAACCTGACTGCTGTATCACAATATGCTACCATTGAAGCCCTAACTGGACCGCAAGACTCTGTTGAAACCATGCGTCAAGCATTTGAGGAACGGTTGAATACCATTTATCCTCTCTTGTGCCAAGTCCCAGGATTTGAAGTTGTCAAGCCCCAAGGTGCCTTCTATCTTTTCCCAAATGTTAAAAAAGCGATGGAAATGAAGGGTTATACCGATGTGACAGAGTTTACAACGGCTATTCTCGAAGAAGTCGGACTGGCCTTGATTACGGGAGCTGGATTTGGAGCACCAGAAAATGTTCGTCTCAGCTATGCCACAGACTTGGATACATTAAAAGAAGCTATTCGTCGTTTGCATCAATTTATGGAAAAATAAAACTTAGAATCTTCGCCTTTTTAGCGAAGATTTTTTGTAACGAAAATCTCGCGATTTTTCTCTAGTAGAACCTAGCTATCACAGTCTATTTATGGTAAAATAGTGGGTAATGATGTCTTCGGACAAGTTAAACGAAAAAAGGAAGATAGATTATGACAAAACGTGTAACAATTATCGATGTAAAAGACTACGTTGGTCAAGAAGTGACCATCGGAGCCTGGGTTGCCAACAAATCAGGAAAAGGGAAAATTGCCTTCTTGCAATTGCGTGATGGAACAGCCTTCTTCCAAGGTGTAGCCTTCAAACCAAACTTTGTAGAAAAATTTGGTGAAGAAGTGGGGCTAGAGAAGTTTGATACGATTAAACGTCTAAGCCAAGAAACTTCTGTTTATGTGACAGGGATTGTCAAAGAAGACGAACGTTCTAAGTTTGGCTATGAGCTCGATATCACAGACATCGAAGTCATCGGTGAATCTCAAGACTACCCAATCACACCAAAAGAACACGGAACAGACTTCTTGATGGACAACCGTCACTTGTGGCTCCGCTCTCGTAAGCAAGTAGCGGTGATGCAAATCCGTAACGCTATCATCTATGCAACTTATGAGTTTTTCGACAAGAACGGCTTCATGAAATTTGATAGCCCAATTCTTTCAGGAAACGCGGCTGAAGATTCAACAGAACTCTTTGAAACAGACTACTTCGGAACGCCAGCCTACTTGAGTCAATCTGGTCAGCTTTACCTAGAAGCAGGGGCTATGGCTCTTGGTCGTGTATTTGACTTTGGTCCAGTATTCCGTGCTGAAAAATCAAAAACGCGCCGTCACTTGACTGAGTTCTGGATGATGGACGCAGAGTACTCTTACTTGACACACGATGAGTCACTTGACTTGCAAGAAGCTTATGTGAAAGCTCTTCTTCAAGGTGTCCTTGATCGTGCGCCTCAAGCCTTGGAAACCTTGGAACGTGATACAGATCTCTTGAAACGCTATATTGCAGAGCCTTTCAAACGTGTTAGCTATGATGAAGCGATTGACCTTTTGCAAGCTCATGAAAATGATGAAGATGCAGATTATGAGCATCTTGAACATGGAGATGACTTTGGTTCGCCACATGAAACATGGATTTCCAACCACTTTGGTGTACCAACCTTTGTCGTGAACTACCCAGTAGCCATCAAGGCTTTCTACATGAAGCCAGTTCCTGGAAATCCAGACCGCGTCCTCTGTGCAGACTTGCTAGCTCCAGAAGGCTACGGTGAAATCATCGGTGGTTCTATGCGTGAGGAAGACTACGATGCTCTTGTTGCTAAGATGAATGATCTTGGTATGGATACGACAGAATATGAATTCTACCTGGATCTTCGTAAGTATGGAACAGTTCCACATGGTGGCTTCGGTATCGGTATCGAGCGTATGGTAACCTTTGTAGCTGGTACTAAGCATATCCGTGAAGCCATTCCATTCCCACGTATGTTGCACCGTATCAAACCATAAACTAGTAAAAAGAAGATGATTTCATCTTCTTTTTTCACTTTTATCTTGCTATCTATCAGTTTTTCTAGTATAATAGTTTATTGTGAGCAAACCTCACTTACCCCTTGCAAAGACTAGGGGTCATTAGACCAAAAGGAGGAACATATCAATGGCTAAATACGAAATTCTTTATATCATTCGTCCAAACATTGAAGAAGAAGCGAAAAACGCTTTGGTAGCACGTTTTGACTCTATCTTGACTGACAACGGTGCAACTGTTGTTGAATCAAAATCATGGGAAAAACGTCGTCTTGCATACGAAATCCAAGATTTCCGTGAAGGACTTTACCACATCGTTAACGTTGAAGCAAACGACGACGCAGCTCTTAAAGAGTTTGACCGTCTTTCAAAAATCAACGCTGACATTCTTCGTCACATGATCGTCAAACTTGACGCGTAAGAAGGTAAATTATGATTAACAATGTTGTACTTGTAGGGCGTATGACACGTGACGCTGAGTTACGTTATACCCCATCAAATGTAGCAGTTGCGACTTTTACTCTTGCAGTAAACCGTACATTTAAGAGTCAAAATGGCGAACGTGAGGCTGATTTCATCAATGTCGTTATGTGGCGCCAACAGGCTGAAAATCTTGCTAACTGGGCTAAGAAAGGCTCTCTTATCGGGATCACAGGCCGTATCCAGACTCGTAGTTACGATAACCAGCAAGGACAACGTGTCTACGTAACAGAAGTCGTGGCTGAGAATTTCCAAATGTTGGAAAGCCGCGGAGTGCGTGAAGGACATACAGGTGGAGCTTATTCTGCACCAACTGCTGGTCAATCAGCACCTGCAAATCCAGTACCAGACTTTTCACGTTCTGAAAATCCCTTTGGAGCAACCAATCCATTGGACATTTCAGATGATGATTTACCATTCTAATGGACAATTAATACTATAAAGGAGAAAAAACATGGCTCAACAACGTCGTGGCGGATTCAAACGCCGTAAAAAAGTTGATTACATCGCAGCAAACAAAATTGAATATGTTGATTACAAAGATACTGAGCTTCTTAGCCGTTTCGTTTCAGAACGTGGGAAAATCCTTCCTCGTCGTGTAACAGGAACTTCAGCTAAAAACCAACGTAAAGTAACAACAGCTATCAAACGCGCTCGCGTAATGGCTTTGATGCCTTTCGTAAACGAAGATTAAAGAAAAGACCCTTACGGGTCTTTTTTTCACGAGCATGGAAATAAGAAGGTGAGTTCGGTCTGAGTGGACCTCTTTTTCAGATTTTTATGGGACTTTGTTAGAAAGGTTTCCTGTTAACATAGTAAGATTCTTTTGTCTTACTAGATTTTTTCTTTTAATCTTTATTATCGTGCTATAATGGTAGGAGAAAGCTATAAAGGAGCAGCTTATGAAGACGACATGTTCAATTAGAAAAATGCAAGAATCTGACATACAAGAACTATCTCGAGGATTTATCAGCCAAGGTTGGCCAAGTAGAGAGGAGATTTTAACTCGATACTTTAAGGAGCAAGAAAGTGGGGAGAGAGAAGTCTTAGTTGCAGAGGTTGAGGGTGCTTTAGCGGGTTATATCACAATTTTGTCCTGCGCTAAGCAGGGGCCTTTTGCAGAAATCTATCCAGAACTCTCAGATTTTAATGTCTTTGAACCTTTTCAAAATCAAGGTATTGGAAATCTCTTGCTGGAAGAAGCAGAAAAACAAGTTAGGCTCATATCGGATAAGGTGACCCTTGGTGTTGGGCTCCATTCAGGGTATGGACCTGCCCAGAGATTGTACATCAAACGAGGCTATATTCCAGATGGGACGGGTGTTTGGTATCAGAACCATCAACCGGCCATGAATGCGGTTTGTGAAGATATCGGAGAATTGGTCTTGTATCTGTCGAAAAATTTGTTTTAAGACAGATTTTATAAGGTTTAAATTTTAAATATAGTAAACAACAATCACAGTCCCTTTTTCATTCGAAAAAGGAATTTTTTTGTTTGAAATTGTTTGATTTATTCCTCAAAGTGGTAAAATATAATTGTTTGAATTATCAAGATAAAAATAAATATCAAAAAAAACATATAAGGTTTAGTTTTTTTAAATACGGATTCTTTTGAAAAGTCTTAAAATTTCCTAAAATAAGGCTTTTTAAAGGTTGTAAATAATATTGTTACAAAAAGGTTACAAATTGTTAAAATTAAATTAAATGCAATAATATAATTTGGAAAAAATTTGACATATAAATTAATTGACGGTAAAATAATTAAGATAATCAAATTAATTGATTTGCGCAATAATTCGATATAAAGATTAATCTGATGTGTCAAATTTTATTATAGTAGAAGGATAGCGTAATGAAGAAACTGAAAGTGATGGTTGTTTTTGGAACACGACCAGAAGCTATTAAAATGGCCCCTTTAGTGTTAGAATTGCAAAAACATAGTGACAGCATTGAGACGATCACAGTTGTGACAGCTCAGCACCGTCAAATGCTTGATCAAGTTCTTGAAACGTTTAGCATCGAGCCACATTATGACCTGGATATTATGGGGAAAAATCAATCCCTCTTAGACATTACTGGAAAAATTTTAGAAAAGTTTGATCCAGTTGTTAAGCAAGAACTTCCAGATATAATTCTTGTTCATGGAGATACAACAACAACTTTTGCAGCAAGTTTAGTTGCTTTCTATAATCAGGTACGAATCGGCCACGTTGAAGCTGGCCTAAGGACATTTGATAAGTATTCTCCTTTCCCAGAAGAAATGAATCGTCAGATGACTGATAACCTAGCGGATCTCTATTTTGCTCCAACTAGTGAGAGTAAAGAAAATCTCCTCAAGGAAAATCACCCTGAGTCTGCTATTGTCATTACGGGAAATACAGCCATTGATGCCTTGAAACTAACCGTTCAATCGGATTACTATCATGAAGTTTTAGATCAATTGGATCCAGATAAGAAACTTGTATTAGTAACCATGCATCGTCGTGAGAATCAAGGTCAACCAATGAGAAATGTCTTTGCAGCTTTACGTGAGATGGTCGATCTTCATCAGGAAATTGAAGTTGTTTATCCTGTTCACCTTAGCCCTGCTGTGCAAGAAGCAGCAAACGATATCTTAGCTGGTCACGATCGTATTCACTTGATTGAGCCTTTAGATGTACTTGATTTTCATAATTTGGCTTCAAGAAGCTATTTTATCATGACTGACTCTGGAGGTGTTCAGGAAGAGGCGCCTTCTCTCGGCAAACCTGTCCTTGTCCTTCGTGACACAACGGAACGTCCAGAAGGTGTTCGTGCAGGAACCTTGAAGCTAGTTGGTACGGATCCAGTACGTGTGAAAGAAGCGATGGCAGCACTCTTAACAGATGAAACTCTTTATAGACAAATGTCTCAGGCACCAAATCCTTATGGAGATGGAAGAGCCTCTGAACGAATCGTACAATCCATTCAACAGTACTTTGGGGCAGCGACTTCTGTATCGGAATTCAAAGGGGGGAAATAAGATAAAATGAAAAATTGGAGTCAATTTAAAAACTGGCTTATGGCTTTGCTTGCTTGTGAGGTCATTCTTTTGGTGCTTTGTTTTTTGTATGCTCGAGCAATCATTTTAGAACAAATCTTTTTTTTAGCTTTAGCCTTGTTTGCAGTGTTGGTATTATCTGACCTTTTGCTTACTTGGACCCTTATCTTAGCATTTGGTTTTGGACTTATCGTTTTGGTTGCGGGTGTGGTTTATATCCCGATCATTCAACTGGTCTTTTTATTAATCAGTTTTCCTCTTTTGATTGGGATTCTACTTAAGGTTCGTTATTATTTCTTCAAGGTGGCCTCAAAGGTACAAGAACAGGAAGACGAAGCGCGAGCAGATTACCAAGCGATGGTCACTGAACAAAGTGATGTTACGGTTCAATCTCTATTGATTCATTGGGCACATGAAGATTTGTTCTTCCAGATTAAACCGAAAGAACATAACCAGATGCTCAGTAGCATTCAAGAGGTAATTGCTCAGGAATTGAGCTACAATGATAAACTCTATTACGTTTCGGATGGTAATTTTCTCGTTCTATCCAGTAAAAGCCAACATTCTTTGAAGGAACTTTATTTGAATGGTTTGCAGGAGAAACTGAGCAGTTTAGTTTTTCATGGAGAAGATGGCAATCAAGGAATTCAGTTCCAAACAGGCTATTTGGTGATTAACTCTGATAATAAAGATAAATACCAAGACTACGCGGATGTCGCCAGTCATCTCAAACGTCAACTAGAGACAGATGTAATTGTGGAATATTAGGAGGGGAACATGACTTTAACCGAACTATTTTTTGGTATTGCTTTGGGACTCAGTCTCGCCTTTGGCATTTGTTTTATCATACTATTTATTGCATACAATATTCTTTACCATCGAGTAAACAAAAATTTTAAGGCGGTGAATCATGATTAGTCAAATGTTAATGATTTTTACCTTGCTTACAATTTGGATTTCTCTAGCATGGGGCTTGGTAATTCTCTTTTCGGCAGTACACTTTTGGTTTAAACACAGTGATTTTCGTGTAGACACTTCGCCTCTACCTTATTATCCTAAGGTAACGATTGTTGTTCCTGCCCATAATGAGGATGTGGTTATTGCCCAAACGGCAAAAGCTATCTTGGATATGAACTATCCTCACGACCGTGTGGAGTTGCTCTTGTTTGCGGATAACTGTTCGGATAACACCTATGCAGAATGTTTGTCTGTACAAGCCATGCCTGAATATGCAGGAAGAAATCTAACCATTATCGACCGTACTGGTACGGGAGGAAAAGCGGGCGTTCTAAACGATGCTTTGGAGATGGCAACAGGCGAATACATCTGTGTTTATGATGCAGATGCCATGCCTGAAAAAAATGCTCTTTATTTCCTTGTCAAAGAAGTTATGAAGGATCCAGAACGTCATGTGGCATCTTTTGGCCGCAACAAGACTCGAAACGCCAACCAAAATTTCTTGACTCGTTGTATCAACCAAGAGATCGTTGTTACTCAGCGCGTGCACCACGTTGGGATGTGGCATCTCTTTAAAATTGGGCGTATCCCAGGAACCAACTTTATCATTCAAACCGACTTTGTAAAGAGTATCGGTGGTTGGAAAAATGGTGCCTTAACTGAGGATACCGATATTTCCTTCAAAATCATGCAGAGTGGTAAATTGATTGCCCTTGCCTATAATTCAGAGGCTTTCCAACAAGAACCTGAGACCTTAAAGAGTTACTATATGCAGCGGAAACGTTGGGCGAAAGGAAATTATGAAGTTGTTCTCTCGAACTTTAAGCATTTATTTGGCAGAGCAAACTGGCGCGTTAAACTAGAAGTCTTTAACTATTCTTGTGTTTTCTTTTGGTTTAACTTTGCTATTGTTCTTTCGGATTTGATTTTCCTAGCGAATGTGCTAGCGATCTGTCTTAATCTTTTCTTCCCAGATGTCAGGGTTCCATTTGCTTTTGATGCGGACAATATCTACATCGCTCAGCTCATGCTCTTTAACTGGATTCTCATGATTGGTCTCTATTTGATGCAAATTATGACAGCATTGGCAAGTCAATTTGGACAAGCAACAACTAAACAAATCTGGTTAGCCCTGGCAGCCTATTTCTCTTATGCACAGATGTTTATCGTTGTATCCGTTGATTCCATTTCTTCAATCGTGCTGGATAAAGTACTCCGACGAAAAGAAACCAAGTGGGTTAAAACCAAGCGATTTGCAGGATAGGAGGTTCTATGAAAACGAATAAATTAAAATATGTCTGGTTTGTGCTCATTCTTTCTATCTTTTGTTTAGCCTTGTTTTTGGCAAGAGGAAGGACTAAAATCGAGATGCGTAATCGAATTTACAGCCAATGGAGCCAACAGTTCCTTGTTACAAAAGGCAATCAGTCTTATGTTCGTACGACGAATGATTCTGAGGGAACAACAGTTCTATCTGAAGCCCAAAGTTACGGCATGCTCATAACGGTTTTAGCAGCCCAAAAAGGGCAAGCAAGTCAAGCAGATTATGAGAGTCTTTATCGCTATTATCAAAATCATCGTATTGAGGGAACGCAGTTGATGTCTTGGAAGCAAGTGATCAAAAATGATAGCGAAACGGTCGAGAAACAAAATGCAACTGATGGAGATCTCTATATCGCTTATTCTTTAATTGAAGCTGCCAAACAGTGGCCAGATAAGGCGCAGGAATACCAAGAGCAAGCTAAAAAAATCTTGGATGATATCCTTAAGTACAACTACAATGAAGAGACAGGTGTTTTAACAGTAGGAAACTGGGCAAACAAGGATTCTGATTATTATTACTTGATGCGGACATCTGATACTCTTCCTCACTATTTCCAGTCTTTCTATGACCTGACTGGAAACAAACAGTGGTTAGATGTTAAGGATAAGATGCTTGGGCAATTGGAGCAAATCAGTTCTCATTCTGATACGGGTCTCTTGCCAGACTTTATCTGGGCTGAGAAGTCAGGGGCACGCCTTGTTGATGCCAATACTATCGAATCTCAATACGATGGGGCGTACTCTTATAACGCTTGCCGTTTGCCTTATCACTTGTCACAGAGCCAGGATGAAAGAAGCCAAAAACTCGTTCAAAAGATGATGGATTTCTTTATGAAAGAGCAACGCATTTATGCTGGCTATGACTTGAATGGAACGGCCCTCAATCAATACCAGGCAGGTAGTTTCTTGGCACCGATTACCTACGCGTCTGACAAGGGAGAAGGCTATCTGAAACTTCTTCAGCAAAATAAATACATTTTCACACAAGATTTACCTTCGGACAACTACTATGATGCAACGATGATTACCATGATTGCTCTAGAGATGTTCTAGGATGAAAAGAGAGGGCTAGTTTTTCTGGCTCTCTTTTTGATAGGATTTTCATCTTTTTTCATAAAGGGAATTTCATCAGCTTTATGGTATAATGGAAAGAGTGATGGAAAAGAGGTAGAGAGATGGATGCGAAATTAAAATACAAGGCAAAAAAGATTAAAATCGTCTTTTTTGATATTGATGATACCTTGCGTACGTCAAAGACAGGTTTTATTCCAGCTACAATTCCCACTGTCTTTAAACAGTTACGTGAAAAAGGAATTTTAACAGGAATTGCCTCTGGTCGTGGTATTTTCGGTGTCGTTCCAGAGATTCGAGAGCTCAAACCTGACTTTTTTGTAACCCTAAATGGGGCCTATATAGAAGATAAAAAAGGTCAGGTCATTTATCAACATCAGATTGACAAGTCAGATGTTGAGGAGTACATTTCTTGGACGAAGGAAGAGGGAATTGAGTATGGTTTAGTTGGAAGTCATTCTGCTAAACTCTCCACGCGAACAGAACTGATCAGTGAGGCTATTGACCCGATTTATCCAAACTTGAATGTGGATCCTAACTTCCATGAAAAAGCGGACATTTACCAGATGTGGACCTTTGAGGAAAAAGGGGATGACTTGCGGTTACCAGATAGTCTCTCTGGTAAACTTCGCATGGTGCGTTGGCATGAACATTCATCAGATATCGTGCCGATTTCAGGTTCAAAAGCCACTGGTGTTGCCAAGGTTGTAGAACATCTAGGCTTGAAACCAGAGAATGTTATGGTCTTTGGGGATGGTCTCAATGACTTGGAACTCTTTGATTATGCTGGAATCAGTATTGCTATGGGTGTTTCCCATGATAAAATCAAAGAAAAAGCAGATTATATTACAAAAACAGTAGAAGAAGATGGCATTTTTGATGCCTTAGAAGGATTTGGTATGGTAGAAAAAGAATTGCATTTCCCACAAGTAGACATTGAAGCAGTAGAAGGTCCGCTTGCGACCATTAAAACAAATCACGGAGACTTGCGTATCAAGCTCTTCCCTGAACATGCTCCCAAAACAGTAGCCAACTTTGTTGCTCTGTCAAAAGACGGTTACTATGATGGTGTGATTTTCCACCGTATTATTAAGGACTTTATGATCCAAGGTGGAGATCCAACTGGTACTGGTATGGGTGGTGAGTCAATCTACGGCGACTCTTTTGAAGATGAATTTTCAGAAGAACTCTACAATATCCGTGGTGCCCTTTCTATGGCCAATGCGGGTCCAAATACCAATGGCAGCCAGTTCTTTATCGTTCAAAACCAACATTTGCCGTACTCTAAAAAAGAGATTGCGCGTGGTGGCTGGCCTGAACCAATCGCTGAGATTTATGCAGAACAAGGTGGAACTCCTCACCTTGACCGTCGCCATACTGTTTTTGGGCAATTGGTGGACGCAGAATCGTTTGCGGTCTTGGATGCCATTGCAGCTGTTGAGACTGGTGCAATGGATAAACCAGTTGAAGATGTAGTAATTGAAACGATTGAAATTGAGGACTAGAATGAAAATTGGTGATAAGCTAACTGGGCGTATTACAGGAATTCAGCCCTATGGTGCCTTTGTTGAGTTAGAGACAGGGGTGACAGGGCTGATTCACATCTCGGAGATTCGGACGGGATTTATTGAAAATATCTATGACATTTTAAAAATTGGCGATGAAGTCCAAGTTCAGGTGGTGGATTTTGACGAATACACTGGGAAGGCTAGTCTTTCTATCCGTACTCTGGAAGAGGAAAAACATCAATTGCCAAGACGGAGACGTTTTTCAAATGATCGGATCAAGCACGGTTTTGCACCACTTGGACGAATGATGCCTGTTTGGACGCGTGAGGCATTAGAGCATTTAAAGAAGAAGCCATAAATACGATTATCTAAATTATTTGTAATATTAACATCGTTTGTTATAATAAAAGTATGAAAGAAGAACAATTATTAAAACCAGGAGAGCGAATCAACCAGCTCTTTTCGACAGATATCAAGATCATTCAAAATAGAGAGGTGTTTAGCTATTCGGTGGATAGTGTTCTCTTGTCACGCTTTCCTCGCTTCCCTAAACGGGGTTTAATTGTGGACTTTTGTGCTGGAAATGGTGCAGTGGGACTTTTTGCTAGTTCACGTACTCAGGCGCGGATAATATCTGTAGAAATTCAGGAACGTTTGGCGGATATGGCAGAGCGTTCGGTTCAGTTGAATGGCTTGGAAGAGCAGATGCAGGTCATCTGTGATGATTTGAAAAATATGCCTGCCCACATTCAGGGAAGTAAGGTGGATATGATTTTGTGCAATCCGCCTTATTTTAAGGTGGATCCGCATTCTAATCTGAACGAGAGTGAACACTACCTTCTGGCCAGACACGAAATTACGACTAACCTAAAAGAAATTTGCCGTAGTGCTCAGAGTATTCTCAAGTCTAATGGCCGTTTGGCCATGGTTCATCGTCCAGATCGGCTCTTGGATATCTTAGACATGCTTCAACGCCATAATTTGGCACCCAAGCGCCTGCAATTTGTCTATCCTAAACGTGAGAAGGAGGCCAATATGCTCTTAATCGAAGCTATCAAGGATGGCTCGACGAGTGGCTTTAAGGTCTTGCCACCTCTCATCGTTCACAATGATGATGGTTCCTATACACCAGAAATTCAAGAGATTTACTATGGATCATAAAGCCTATATGTATGTGGTGGAGTGCAGCGACGGGTCGTACTATACTGGCTATACAACGGATGTGAAGAGGCGCCTTGCCGTTCATAATAGTGGTAAGGGAGCCAAGTATACCCGAGCTCGCTTGCCAGTCAAACTTATCTATGTAGAGGGTTTTGCCAGTAAGGAAGAAGCCATGTCTGCCGAATCTCTCCTCAAACGTAAGAAACGTCCACAGAAAGAACGATTTTTATCCGAAAATCAAGAGAAAAATCTAGTCAACCATATTGATATCTAACGAGGAGTCTTTTGACTCCTCTTACTTTTGTCAAAAGAGGAAAAAAGTGCTAAAATAAGATGAATAAATTTAAAGAGGTATTATCATGTCTAAGATTCTAGTATTTGGTCACCAAAATCCAGACTCAGATGCCATCGGGTCATCTGTAGCCTTTGCTTACCTTGCAAAAGAGGCTTATGGATTGGACACAGAAGCTGTAGCACTTGGAACTCCTAATGAAGAAACAGCTTTTGTTTTGAACTATTTTGGTGTAGAAGCACCACGCGTCATCACATCTGCTAAAGCAGAAGGTGCAGAACAAGTCATCTTGACTGACCACAATGAATTCCAACAGTCAGTATCAGATATCGCTGAAGTAGAAGTTTACGGTGTTGTGGACCACCACCGTGTGGCTAACTTTGAAACTGCAAGCCCACTTTACATGCGTTTGGAACCAGTTGGATCAGCTTCATCTATCGTTTACCGCATGTTCAAAGAACATGGTGTGGCAGTTCCTAAAGAAATCGCAGGTTTGATGCTTTCAGGTTTGATTTCAGATACTCTTCTTTTGAAATCACCAACAACTCACCCATCTGATAAAGTCATTGCTCCTGAATTGGCAGAATTAGCTGGTGTCAACTTGGAAGAGTACGGTTTGGCTATGCTGAAAGCTGGTACAAACTTGGCTAGTAAATCTGCTGAAGAATTGATTGACATCGATGCTAAGACATTTGAACTCAACGGAAATAAGGTTCGTGTTGCTCAGGTTAACACAGTTGATATTGCTGAAGTCTTGGAACGCCAAGCTGAAATCGAAGCAGCAATGCAAGCTGCCAATACAGCAAACGGCTACTCTGACTTTGTTTTGATGATTACAGACATCGTCAACTCAAACTCAGAAATCCTTGCTCTTGGATCAAACATGGACAAGGTCGAAGCAGCTTTCAACTTCAAACTTGAAAACAACCACGCTTTCCTTCCAGGTGCTGTTTCACGTAAGAAACAAGTGGTGCCTCAGTTGACAGAAAGCTTTAATGGGTAATTCTTAAGGAATATTTGGAACTGTTAATTTGACTATTTATAGAAGGTGATAGCATGATGCGATTGATTGAAGGACTGCACTTTTTGGTTGAAGTTGTCGCAATTCTTGGTCTTTTCTCCGTGTCTGTGATACAAATTTCTTGGCTGGAAAAATTCCTATTTTTCCTTCTAGCAGTTCTATTAATCTTATTTTGGGCACGATATATGGCACCAAAATCTCCACATGCTTTTAAAAAATGGCGTCGCCTCGTTGCTGAGACATCGATTTTTATTTTAGTTAGTGGTAGTTTTTGGCATTTGTATGGATTGCAAATAGGAATCCTATACTTAGCTCTGTCTTTTGGAAGTTTGGTGCTACTTTATTATTTTCAGCTAGAGTGATTCTTAGAATATAGTTAATGAATTATTTTAATGGTAATCATTTGACTGGAGATTGACACGAGAAAACGATGTTTTCCTTATAGCTAAAGGGGTTTCGGCTCCTTTTTTTTCTAGGAGAGAAAGATGTTAGAAAATGGTGATTTGATTTTTGTGAAGGACCTTTCAGATATGGGGCAAGCCATCCAGGCTTCTACGGGCTACTATAGTCATGTAGCCATCTTTTTGGACGGATTGATCTACCATGCTAGTGGGCGAGCAGGTGTTATCTGTCAAGAACCAGATGATTTTTTTGAACCAACTCATCTCTACGATCTCTATACCTACCCAGATATAGAAACTGATTTGGTGAAGGAGAGAGCTAGCAAACATTTAGGTGCCCCCTATAATGCCTCTTTTTATCCAGATGGGTCTGGCTTTTATTGCTCCCAGTATATCGCGGAAATTCTTCCTATTTTTGAGACTATTCCGATGCAATTTGGGGAAGGAAAGCAGGAGATTAGTGATTTTTGGAGGGACTATTACCAGAAACTCGAACTTCCTGTGCCTCTGAACCAGCCGGGGACCAATCCCAGTCAGTTGGCAGCATCTCCTCTTTTAGAATGTAAAGAAAGGAATCTTCATGATTCAGATTTTTAATCCCTCTCGTTTGACTCGACAGCCATTTTTTATAGATTTGGTGGACTACCTGGACCAGCATGATGATGTAATCCTCCGGGAAATCAAGGCTCAGTTTCCAGATGTAGCAGTTGATAAACTCATGGAAGAGTATATTAAGGCAGGATTGATCCTAAGGGCAAACAAACGCTATTCCCTCAATCTCCCTTTTTTAGAATCTACGGATGATTTAGCCCTTGACCAAGAAATTTTTATCAGAGAGGACAGTCCAGTCTATCAAGCCTTGCTAGAGAAGACTTTTGAGACAGAATTGCGCAATCAAACCAATGCAGCCATTTTAGTCGAATCTACAGATTTTGCTAGAGAAAAGATGACCCTGTCTAATTATTTCTATAAGGTCAAGAATCATTATCCTTTGACAGAAAAACAGCAGGAACTCTATGCCATTTTAGGAGATGTCAATCCTGAGTATGCTCTCAAGTATATGACGACGTTTTTGCTCAAGTTCCTCAAAAAGGACCAGCTCATGCAGAAACGGCGTGATATCTTCGCTGAGAGTTTAGTCGTCTTGGGTTATATTGTTCAAAACGAAGAAGGAAAGTATGAGTTGGCTGTTGATTTTGACAAGGAACGCTTATCTTTCTATTTGTCTTAATTGTTTGCTTTTGAGCAGATTATTTGACTTTGCTAAAGAATAAGCATAAACTGAATGTAAGCGATAACGTTTATCGTATTAAAAGCAAAGGAGACAGAACTATGTCACTTGAAAATAAATTGGATCAAGCAACTGGTGCTATCAAAGAAGGATTTGGTAAAGTTACTGGCGATAGCAAGACAGAAGCAGAAGGTACTGTAGAAAAAACAGTTGCCAAAGCAAAAGAAGTTGTTGAAGATGCTAAAGGTGCTGTAGAAGGTGCCGTTGAAGGTCTTAAAAATTCATTTAAAAAAGAAGACTAAAAAAATCAAGGGAATGTTTCCCTTGATTTTTTTTATAGATAACGTTCTGCGATAGCTGCGTCTCCAGGATAGTCTTCTTTCTTTCCTTGGACGATTTGGTAACAATCAGCTCCCTTGCCTGCAATAATCACAGCATCGAGTTCTTGATTTGTGATGGCCATCGCTGCCTTGATGGCTTCTTCACGATCGGCAATCTTTTCAACAGGATGACTGATATAGCTACTGATTTCTTCAGCAATGACCATTGGATCCTCATAGTTGGGGTCATCAGCGGTGAGAAAGACATGAATCTCAGGGTGTTGATTGAGGAGGAGTCCAAAGTCTTTGCGACGACTTTCACCCTTGTTTCCAGTCGAACCGAGAACCAGAGCAATCTTTCCAGTTTGATGAGTTTCAACAACAGAAATCAGTTTTTTCAGACTGTCACCATTGTGGGCGTAGTCGATGAAGACCTTGGCTCCATTTTTCTGAGTGAGAACTTCCATACGTCCAGGGACGCGGGTTGCAGCGATCCCTTTTTTGATATCTTCAAGACTGGCACCTAGACGAAGACAGGCAAGTCCTGCAGCAACGGCATTTTCTTGGTTAAAGTGGCCGATGAGTTGGATATCATAATCACCAGCGAGTTTACCTGTAGCGGAAAAGCTAAAGGCTTTGGAGTTCTCGATTTGGTTACTTGACTGGCTACCATAGAAGTCATGTTCTTGATCTTCCACTTGTTCTTTCAATACAGAAAAATGGTCCATGTCGCTATTAATGACAACTGCTCGGCTATTTTTCATCAAGAGACGTTTGTGGTAGAAGTAATCTTCAAAGCTTGGATGCTCAATCGGACCGATATGGTCAGGAGTGATGTTAAGAAAGACACCTACATCAAAGGTCAGACCATAGACTCGATGAACAAGATAGGCTTGGCTAGAGACTTCCATTACAAGATGGGTTCTTCCATTCTTAACAGCCTGAGCCATCATGTCGAAAAGATCGATATTTTCAGGTGTTGAGAAGGAAGATTTAAAGAAGGTCTTGCCATCCAGAGTTGTATTCATAGTTGACAAGAGAGCTGTTGGGTAGCGTTGAGATAGGATGTGGTAAGCAAAGTAAGCAGCTGTTGTCTTTCCTTTTGTCCCTGTGAAAGCGAGAATTTTGAGTTTCTCTTGCGGATTACCATAAAATTCCATCGCAATCAAACTCATGGCTTTCTTGATATCGTTCACAATGATGACGGGGATACCAATCTCGTAGTCCTTTTCTGCGACATACCAAGCTAAGCCCTGCGAGATAGCTGAGAGCAGATATTCTTTTTTAAAGGCAGCACCTTTTGCAAAAAAAAGAGTCCCTTCTTTTACTTTTCGGCTGTCATAACTGATGCTATCAAAAACAACTTCACTGTAGTTGTAGTGGTAATGTCCTTGGTCAACAATCTCACGAAAAAGGCCATCTTTCTTTAAAATATCTAATACGGTTTCAATCTTAATCATACTTTCTATTATAAACTTCAAGCCCGAATTTTACAAGTAACAAGGAAAAGTTTATAATGGAAGATAAGGAACTTTTCCTAGTTATCAAAATTGAATGAGGAAGCTATGTCTAACGAAAACAATCACCAGCAAGCCCAGATGTTGCGAGGGACTGCTTGGCTAACAGCTAGTAACTTTATTAGTCGCCTCCTTGGTGCTATCTACATTATTCCCTGGTATATCTGGATGGGGACCTATGCTGCTAAGGCAAATGGACTCTTTACCATGGGCTACAATATTTACGCCTGGTTCTTGCTGATTTCGACAGCGGGTATCCCAGTTGCGGTCGCCAAACAAGTAGCTAAGTACAATACCATGCGAGAAGAAGAGCATAGCTTTGCCTTGATTCGGAGTTTCCTAAGCTTTATGACGGGCTTGGGCTTAGTCTTTGCTTTGGTCTTGTATCTCTTTTCTCCCTGGTTAGCAGATTTGTCAGGTGTGGGGAAAGACCTGATTCCCATCATGCAGAGCTTGGCTTGGGCAGTCTTGATTTTCCCATCTATGAGTGTCATCCGAGGATTCTTCCAAGGGATGAATAACCTGAAACCCTATGCTATGAGTCAAATCGCCGAGCAGGTAATCCGTGTTATCTGGATGTTGATGGCAACCTTCTTCATTATGAAGATGGGTTCTGGTGACTACTTATCAGCCGTTACCCAATCGACCTTTGCAGCCTTTGTGGGGATGGTGGCAAGTTTTGCAGTTTTGATCTACTTTCTTGCCCAAGAAGGTTTGCTCAAAAGAGTTTTTGAAACACGGGATAAAATCAATAGTAAGCGACTCTTAGTCGATACCATAAAGGAAGCCATTCCCTTTATCCTGACAGGATCAGCCATCCAGCTCTTCCAGATTTTAGACCAGATGACCTTTATCAATAGTATGAAGTGGTTTACCAACTACAGCAATGAAGACTTGGTTGTTATGTTTTCTTATTTCTCTGCCAATCCTAATAAAATTACCATGATTTTAATCTCTGTGGGGGTTTCCATTGGGAGTGTCGGTTTGCCGCTGTTGACGGAAAACTATGTAAAAGGCGACTTACCGGCAGCGGCTCGCCTAGTCCAAGATAGTCTCACCATGCTCTTCTTATTTTTACTGCCGGCAACGGTTGGAGTGGTCATGGTAGGGGAGCCTCTTTACACGGTCTTTTACGGTAAGCCAGATAGTTTGGCCATGGGTTTATTTGTCTTTGCAGTTTTGCAGTCTACTATCCTAGGCTTGTATATGGTCTTGTCTCCTATGCTTCAGGCCATGTTCCGAAACCGCAAGGCAGTTCTTTACTTCATCTATGGTTCCATTGCTAAGATCGTCTTGCAATTGCCAACCATTGCTATTTTCCATAGTTACGGTCCCTTGATTTCAACGACTATCGGTTTGATTATTCCGAATGTCCTGATGTACCGAGACATTTGCCAGGTAACGGGTGCTCGTCGAAAGATAATCTTGAAGCGAACCATTTTGATTACCATCTTGACCCTTGTCATGTTTATCCTAGTTGGCTTCTTGCAGTGGCTACTCGGTTTTGTCTTCCAACCAAGTGGACGTTTCTGGAGTTTCCTTTATGTGGCTCTCATCGGAGGGCTTGGAGGAGGTCTTTATGGTTTGATGAGCCTACGGACACGACTCTTGGACAAGATAATCGGCAAAGCTCAAGCAGACCGACTACGTACACGATTGAAAATATCGTAAAAAGATTTATAAATAAAAGTAATAAATTTAACCTTTCTTTAACAGAAAGGTTTTTATACTACATTTTTCTTAAAAAAAGAGAACTTTTTCTAAAATTAAGAGCAAAAAATATGCTTTTTTAAGTTTTTCTTCAGAAATCACTTGACTAAATAAAACCAAAGCTGTATAATAAGACAAAACTTTTAAACAGGAGGTTCTGGAAATGAAAAAGTCTAAGGCCAAGTATCTGACACTTGCAAGTGTCGTGTTAAGCGCAGGTATCTTACTGAGCGCATGTGGAAATTCAAGTAGCGCTACTAAAACATATAACTATGTTTATTCGAGCGATCCATCTAGTTTGAACTATCTTGCAGAAAACCGTGCAACAACCAATGACATCGTGACCAATTTGGTGGATGGGTTGATGGAAAATGACCAATATGGTAACTATGTTCCATCATTGGCAGAGGATTGGACTGTTTCTCAGGACGGTTTGACCTATACTTACAAATTGCGTAAGGATGCAAAATGGTATACTTATGAGGGTGAAGAATACGCCCCTGTAACGGCCCAAGACTTTGTGACAGGTTTGAAATATGCTGCTGATAAAAAATCCGAAGCCTTGTACCTTGTTCAAGACTCTGTAGCAGGTTTGGATGACTATATCAACGGGAAAACAACTGACTTTTCAACTGTCGGTGTTAAGGCGATTGACGACCAAACAGTTCAGTACACTTTGACACGTCCAGAATCTTATTGGAATTCTAAAACAACTTCAACCATTCTCTTCCCTGTCAATGCAGGTTTCTTAAAATCAAAAGGGGATGACTTTGGTAAGGTAGACCCTTCTAGTATTTTGTACAATGGACCTTTCTTAATGAAATCGTTTGTTTCAAAATCTGTTATCGAATTCAAGAAAAATCCCAACTACTGGGATGAAAAAAATGTCTTTGTGGATGGTGTGAAATTGGCCTATTATGATGGTAGTGACCAAGATGCACTAGCACGTAACTTTGTAGAAGGAGTCTATAGCTACGCGCGTCTCTATCCAAATAGCTCAAGCTTTGAAGGCATTAAAGAGAAGAACAAGGATAACATCATCTATAGTATGCAAAATGCAACTTCTTATTACTTGAACTTCAACTTGGACAGAAAGTCTTATAACTTCACTTCTAAGTCATCAGATATCGAAAAGAAATCAACCCAAGAAGCAGTTCTGAATAAAAACTTCCGTCAAGCCTTCAACTATGCTTATAACCGTACTGCCTATGGAGCACAATCTCAAGGGGAGGACGGAGCAACGAAGATTATTCGTAACTTGGTTGTACCTCCAACATTTGTAAGTATCAACGGAAAAGACTTTGGCGATGTTGTTTCAGAAAAGATGGTCAACTATGGCCAAGAATGGCAAGGAATCAACTTTGCGGACGCGCAAGACCCATACTACAATCCTGATAAGGCCAAGGCTAAATTTGCAGAAGCTAAGAAAGAATTGGAAGCTAAGGGTGTGCAATTTCCAATCCACTTGGATGTAACAGTTGACCAATCAGCTAAAAAAGGTGTACTTGAAGCAAGTTCTTTGAAACAATCCATCGAATCTGTTCTAGGAGCTGAGAATGTGGTTATTGATATCCAACAGTTATCAACAGATGACTACGATAATTCTAGCTACCTCGCTCAAACCGCAGCTCAAAAAGACTTTGATATCTATAATGGCGGTTGGAGTGCGGACTACTTGGATCCATCAAGCTATCTAGATATCCTAAATGTCAATAACGGTGGTATGTTGCAAAACCTTGGTCTAGAACCAGGTGAGGTCAATGACAAGGCTAAGGCAGTTGGTCTGGATACTTACACTCAAATGTTAGAAGAAGCGAACAAGGAGCAAGATCCAGCAAAACGTTATGAAAAATATGCTGAAATTCAAGCTTGGCTCGTTGATAGCGCCCTTGCTATTCCAAACGTTTCTCAGGGTGGAACACCGACCTTGAGAAAGACAGTTCCATTCTCATCACCATTCTCACAAGCTGGAAATAAGGGTGTCGAATCATACAAGTACCTCAAGTTGCAAGATAAGACTGTAACGGCTGATGAGTATGAAAAAGCGAAAGAAAAATGGCTAAAAGAAAAAGAAGAATCAAATAAAAAAGCCCAAGAAGAACTGGCAAAACACGTTAAATAACCAGTCTATTCAACAGGAAAAACGATAGTTTCTCAAGGAACTATCGTTTTTATATAGTTTGAAACTATAGCTAGCTCTTGAAAACAAGAAAATAAGTTAGTGAAAATAAGTGGTACAATAGTTACTATAGATTTGGAGGTATTGTATGAGCAAAGAACTACACATCAACACAATTTTGGCCCAGGCTGGGATCAAGTCGGATAAGGCGACAGGTGCCTTGGTGACACCGCTTCATTTTTCAACCACTTATCAGCATCCAGAGTTTGGCCAGTCTACTGGATTTGACTATACTCGGACTAAAAACCCAACTCGCAGTAAGGCGGAGGAAGTCTTGGCGGCAATCGAATCAGCAGACTATGCCCTAGCGACAAGCTCAGGAATGGCTGCGATTGTACTGGCTTTTAGTGTTTTTCCAGTAGGAAGTAAAGTCTTGGCTGTTCGTGATCTGTATGGGGGTTCTTTCCGTTGGTTCAACCAAGTGGAGCAGGAAGGCCGTTTCCATTTTACCTATGCCAATACAGAAGAAGAGCTGATCGCAGAGTTGGAGAAAGATGTGGATGTTCTCTATATTGAAACACCAACCAATCCCTTGATGTTGGAATTTGATATTGCCAAACTAGCCAAACTAGCTCATGCCAAGGGTGCCAAGGTAGTGGTGGACAATACCTTCTACAGTCCGATTTACCAACGTCCGATTGAAGATGGTGCGGATATCGTTCTTCATTCGGCTACCAAATATCTAGCAGGGCACAATGATGTCTTAGCTGGGGTGGTTGTGACTAATAGTTTAGAACTATATGAGAAACTGTTCTACAATTTGAATACGACTGGTGCGGTCTTGTCACCATTTGATAGTTATCAGTTGATTCGTGGACTTAAAACCCTACCTCTTCGTATGGAGCGTTCTACAGCCAATGCCCAAGAAGTGGTTGCCTTTTTAAAGGATTCACCTGCAGTTAAGGAAGTGCTCTATACAGGACGTGGAGGCATGATTTCCTTTAAAGTAGTGAATGAAAAGCGTATTCCTCATATTTTAAATAGCTTGGAGATCTTTTCATTTGCGGAAAGTTTGGGTGGGGTAGAGAGTCTGATCACCTATCCGACAACTCAGACTCATGCGGATATTCCAGCAGAAGTGCGCCATTCCTATGGCTTAACAGATGACCTCTTGCGCTTGTCAATTGGGATTGAGGATGCCAGAGATTTGATTGCGGACTTGCGACAAGCTTTGGAAGGATAAGATAGATATGGGAAAATATGATTTTACAAGCCTGCCCAATCGTTTTGGTCATCATACCTATAAATGGAAAGAAGCAGAAGCTGACCGAGAAGTTCTACCAGCCTGGATAGCAGATATGGACTTTGTGGTTTTGCCTGAGGTTCGACAAGCTGTACAAGCCTACGCAGATCAGTTGGTCTATGGCTATACTTATGCTAGTGATGATTTGATTGAGTCGGTTCAGGACTGGGAAGCCAGTCAACACGGCTATCACTTTGACAAGGATGCCCTCGTCTTTATCGAGGGAGTGGTACCAGCTATCTCAACAGCTATTCAAGCCTTTACAAAAGAAGGAGAGGCGGTTCTGATTAACACACCGGTCTATCCACCTTTTGCCCGCAGTGTCAAACTGAACAATCGCAGATTGATTACCAATTCTTTGGTGGAAAAGGATGGGCTGTTTGAGATTGACTTTGACCAGTTGGAGAAGGAATTGGTGGAAGAGGATGTGAAGCTTTATATCCTTTGCAATCCCCACAATCCTGGTGGACGTGTTTGGGAAAAGGAAGTGTTAGAAAAGATTGGGCATCTCTGCCAAAAACATGGTGTTTTGTTGGTTTCAGATGAGATTCACCAAGATTTGGCTCTCTTTGGTCACAAACACCAGTCATTCAATACCATTGATCCCGCTTTTAAAGACTTTGCCCTTATCTTGAGTAGTGCCACTAAGACCTTTAATATTGCTGGGACCAAGAATTCCTATGCAGTTATTGAAAATCCAAAGCTTCGTGTGGCTTTCCAAAAACGCCAGTTGGCCAATAACCAACATGAAATCTCAGGCTTGGGTTATTTGGCGACAGAAGCTGCCTACCGTTATGGTAAGGACTGGTTAGGAGAGTTAAAAGAAGTCATCGAGGACCACATTAACTATGTAGTGGATATTTTGGGCAACGAAACCAAGATTAAGGTCATGAAACCACAAGGAACTTACTTGATCTGGCTTGATTTTTCAGCCTATGATCTAACGAATGACCGCTTGCAAGAGCTTTTGAAGAATGAAGCCAAGGTTATCTTGAACCGAGGCTTGGACTTTGGGGAAGAAGGATCCCTTCATGCTCGCCTCAATGTAGCTATGCCGAAGTCAGTACTGGAAGAGGTTTGCCAACGTATCGTGACCACTTTTGCTACACTTTAAAAATCCAGCCTTCTAGGAGAAAAGTCTTCCTAGAAGGCTATTTTCGTAGGGGAAAATGTGGTATAATGAAAAGATAAGATAAAGGGGTAACTATGGCTAAATTGATTCCGGGAAAGTTGCGCATGGAGGGGGTTGCACTCTATGAAACAGGCAACATTGAGATTATCAAGGAAAAAGGGAATCGCCTCTATACTCGTGTGGCGGGAGAAGACTTGCGCTACAGTTTAGAGGATGATCTGGTTTTTTGTGCTTGCGATTTTTTCCAAAAAAGAGGTTACTGTGTTCACCTCGCAGCGCTCGAGCATTATCTGAAGAACGACGAAGAAGGCCAGGTGATTTTACAAGCCTTAGAAAAAGGACATGAAGAGCAAGAAGAGGTCGAAACCAAGATTGGTTTTGGTGGTAGTTTTTTGGAGCGTATCCAACCTCAGAAGAGAGAAAAAATCTACACTTTGTCGGCTCAAGGTCAGGTAGAAGCTGGAACCAATCGCCTCCTTTGGACACTCCGAATCGGTTTAGTTGATAGTCAAAAATATTATGTCATTCGTGACACCCCTCTCTTTTTGAAGGTCTTAGTCCATCGAAAGCCATACATGATTGGGAAACACTATGAAAACGACTTGTCTTGGGATGCTTTTGATACAGCTAGTCAAGAAGTTCTTACTTTTTTAGGTGGCTTGATTGAGGAGGGACTGAGTCAAGACCTCTTTTTCCCTAATCAAGGTCGTCACCTCTTTTTCCCTCTGACCTTTTTTGAACAGGGAGTGGAGTTGCTGATGAATTTGGAGGATTTTCATTTTGAGCACCAGATTACTAGTTATGAAAATCTTCTCTTTCATGATTTAGATCCCGATGCAGAACTGTTCTCTTTTTCAGTGCAGGAGTATCCTGATTATTTTGAAATGGAGATTTCTGAAAGTGAGCGAGTCAACATATTCTATGGGGGAGCGGTTCTATTTCGTAAGGGGAATTTTTATCTCTTAAACCCTAAACAAATCAGCCTCCTAAAGGAAATCAAAGAGCTCCCTCAGGAGGAAAGAGGGAGAAAATGCCTCCAGTTTGACAACAGTGATCGTGACCGTCTGGCTGCCTGTCTGCCTTTGTTTGGACAGCTGGGCACAGTTTCTGCTCCTGAGCGCTTGCAAATCAGACCCTTTTCACCAATCTTTTACTTTGATAGGGAGGATGACGGCCGCATCCGCTTGAATATTCAGTTTGACTATGGAGATGTTAAGGTAACTAGTCGTCAACAGCTGGAACAATTACCATTTTCAAGCGATGCCGTCTTGGAAAACCAGCTATTTCAAGTCTGTTTAGGGGCTGGTTTTGAGCCTGATTTTCAGTCTTGGAGACAGGCTTTGAAGCCAGAGGCAGTTTATTCTTTCTTTCACCGTACGATTCCAGCTTTTGAGAAGTTGGGTCAGGTTTTCTTGTCTGATGAGATGAATCAGCTCTACAGTGTCCAAGCTCCTCAGGTTCAGATTGAGTCCAAGGGAGGACTGTTGGAGATTCAGTTTGATTTCCAAGGGATTGCCCAAGAAGAGATTGATCAAGCTCTTAAAGCCCTGACCAGCAATCAGGATTTCTATATCAGTTCTTCTGACCAAGTGTACTTTTTTGATGAGGAAACCAAGCAGATTCGTCAAAATTTGCAGGAACTGGGGGCTGAGCTAAAAGATGGTTCTTTTCAGGCTCGGAAATCCTTAGCTTACAGTCTGTCTCAGCTTTTTGAAGGTCGAGACAGGATCTCCTTCTCGGAAGAATTTCAGCATTTGGCCCATGATTTGACCCATCCAGAGGACTTTCCTTTGGGAGATATACAGGTTCAGGCGAGTTTGAGAGACTATCAGGAAAAGGGTGTCCGTTGGCTCCAGATGCTTCATCACTATGGCTTTGGTGGCATCCTAGCCGATGATATGGGACTGGGAAAAACATTGCAAACTATCGCTTTTTTGACCAGTCAGGTGACCGAAGAAAGTCGGGTCTTGATTTTGGCTCCGTCAGGTTTGATCTACAATTGGGCAGATGAATTCAGGAAATTTGCCCCACAGTTGAATTTGGCTGTCGTTCATGGTTTGAAAGCGAATCGAGAAGCGATTCTTTCTGAAAATCACCAAATCTATGTGACTAGCTATGCAACCTTTCGTCAAGACAGCGAGCTTTATCAAGAGATGGCTTTTGATTTTCTCTTCTTAGATGAAGCTCAGGTCATGAAAAATGCCCAAACCAAGATTGCTCAGAGTTTGCGCCAGTTTGTGGTGCCAGCAGTTTTTGCTTTGTCAGGTACCCCCATCGAAAATCATTTAGGAGAGTTGTGGTCTATCTTTCAAATTGTGCTACCGGGGCTCTTACCAAGTAAAAAGGAGTTTATGAAATTACCGGCTGACCGAGTCGCGCAGTTTATCAAACCCTTCGTCATGAGGCGTAAGAAAGAAGAAGTTCTTACAGAACTGCCTGATCTGATCGAAGTCGTCTATAAAAATGAACTGGAAGACCAGCAGAAGGCTATCTATCTCGCCCAGTTGCAACAGATGCGAGACCGCCTAGCGCAAGTGACCGATCAAGAATTCCAAAGAAGTCGGGTAGAAATCTTATCTGGTCTCATGCGATTGCGCCAGATTTGCGATACGCCAGCCCTCTTTATGGACGATTACCAAGGAGCCAGCGGTAAACTCGATAGTCTCCGAGATTTATTGCTACAAGTGGCAGATGGCGGGCATCGTGTCTTGATTTTCTCCCAGTTCAAAGGAATGTTAGAAAAAATCGAGCAAGAACTCCCAGACTTGGGCTTGACCTCCTTCAAAATCACAGGTTCAACTCCTGCTCATGACAGACAGGAGATGACTAAGGCCTTTAACCAAGGGGAAAGAGATGCCTTTCTCATCTCCCTTAAGGCGGGTGGTGTTGGTCTCAATCTAACGGGAGCTGATACGGTTATTTTAGTTGACCTTTGGTGGAATCCCGCTGTCGAAGCCCAGGCTATCGGAAGAGCTCACCGCATGGGGCAGGAGCAGATGGTCGAGGTCTATCGTTTGATTACCAAGGGGACCATTGAAGAAAAAATCCAAGAACTTCAAGAACAAAAGAAACATTTGGTTTCCCAAGTTTTAGATGGTACGGAGTCGCGTGCGAGTCTCAGTCTGGCAGAAATTCGTGAAATTTTGGGAATTTCTGAAGCCAGCACTTGAAAAATCAAGACAATACGCTATAATGAAGTGTTGAAAGGAAATACAAAATGAAACAAGATCGATTTCCATTGGTGTCAGATGATGAGATCATGCTGACCAAAATGCCAGTCATGGACTTGTACGATGAGTCAGACTTTATTAGCAATATCAAAGGTGATTACCGCGATAAAAACTATTTGGAATGGTCTCCTATCAATGAGGAAGAAACCGTAGTTTCTCCAGTGGTTAATAAGGAGTCAAAGCCAAGCCCAGAACCTAAAAAAGTTGAAAAAACCTATGCTGAATTGGCTCGAGAAGAGGCGCGTGCGGACTTGAAAAAGAAACGTTCAGCCAAGTATTTGACTCAGGATGTTAGTCATACCAGACGACACAATGGTTCAACACTTGTTCGTCAAGGAAACCAACCAACAGCACCATTTCAAAAGGAAAATCCAGGTGAGTTTGCCAAATTTAGTAAAAACTTGAGCCAGTCTCACTATATCTTAGCTGAGAATGTTGGCCAAGTGGCGAATCCAACTCCGAAAACCCAAACGGAAAAAGCCAAAAAGAACAACTACGATTTTCTAAAGAAGAGTCAAATCTATAATAAAAAGAATAAGCAAACGGAACAGGAACGTCAGGTTGCCCAAGAGTTGAATCTGACAAGAATTACTGAGTAGGGGAGAAAAGTATGTCAAAAACATATCATTTTATTGGAATCAAGGGATCAGGGATGAGTGCCCTAGCCTTGATGTTGCACCAAATGGGACACAAGGTTCAAGGTTCAGACGTTGAAAAATATTACTTTACTCAACGTGGACTAGAGCAGGCAGGGATTGCCATTCTTCCTTTTGATGAAAAGAACCTACAATGTGATGTGGAGATTATCGCGGGGAATGCCTTCCGTCCAGATAACAACGTTGAAATCGCCTATGCAGATCAAAATGGTATCAGCTACAAACGTTACCATGAATTCCTAGGTAGCTTTATGCGCGACTTTGTCAGCATGGGAGTGGCAGGAGCACATGGAAAAACTTCAACAACAGGTATGCTGTCTCACGTCTTGTCTCACATCACAGACACCAGCTTCTTGATTGGTGACGGGACAGGTCGTGGTTCAGCTAATGCTAAATATTTTGTCTTTGAATCAGACGAATATGAGCGTCACTTCATGCCTTACCACCCAGAATACTCTATCATCACCAACATCGACTTTGACCATCCAGACTACTTTACAAGTCTAGAGGACGTTTTCAATGCCTTTAACGACTATGCTAAACAAATTACCAAAGGTTTGTTTGTATACGGTGAGGATGCTGAGTTGCGTAAGATCACAGCCAATGCGCCAATCTATTACTATGGCTTTGAAGCTGAGGACAATGACTTTGTAGCTAGTGATCTCCTTCGTTCTACGACTGGATCAACATTCACCGTTCACTTCCGTGGTCAAGAATTGGGTCAATTCCACATTCCAACCTTTGGTCGTCACAATATCATGAATGCGACAGCTGTTATTGGTCTTCTTTACACAGCTGGTTTTGATTTGAACTTGGTCCGTGAACACTTGAAAACTTTTGCAGGTGTTAAGCGTCGTTTCACTGAGAAAATTGTCAATGATACAGTGATCATTGATGACTTTGCCCACCATCCAACAGAAATCATTGCAACCTTGGATGCAGCTCGTCAGAAATATCCAAGCAAGGAAATCGTGGCAATCTTCCAACCGCATACCTTTACAAGAACCATTGCCTTGTTGGACGAATTTGCCCATGCATTGAATCAAGCAGACGCCGTCTACCTAGCGCAAATCTATGGATCAGCTCGTGAGGTGGACCATGGCGATGTCAAAGTAGAAGACTTAGCCAATAAAATCAACAAGAAACACCAGGTTATCACTGTTGAAAATGTTTCTCCACTCCTAGACCATGACAATGCTGTTTATGTCTTTATGGGTGCAGGAGACATCCAAACCTATGAATATTCATTTGAACGTCTCTTGTCTAACTTGACAAGCAACGTCCAATAAGGAAAACAGATGGAAATTCCAATCACTATAAGGCAAGCTACCCTATCAGATTTAGAAGAAATGTTGGCGATTGAAGAAGCCAATCCTTCATCAGAAGAGACACTTAGCCGCCAATCCTTAGAAGAGAGTATCCGCAAGTCTGCGGGTACCTTTCTTGTAGCTGGGGATGAAAATCAGCTTTTGGGCTATGTTTTAGGAGAAGCTCAGTCTGTTCATCCCAAATGGATAGAAATAAAATCCTTGACCATTCATCCTGACCATTGGGGACAGGGGTTGGGAACTCTTCTTCTTGCGGCCTTGAAACAGGTGACAGTCGAACTAGATTATCAAGGTATTCTTTTACAAAGTCCTGACGAGTTGCTATCATATTTTGAAATGAATGGCTTTGTTGAGGAAGAAGTGACATGGAGTCAATATGACAGTGGTTCTGAATGGTATCTGATTTGGGCAAATCCTTTTTATCAGGAGGAAATATGAAAATCAGACAAGCAAGATTTTCGGATTTAGATCGGATTATAGAGATAGAGCTAGAGAATTTTTCCCTTGAAGAAGCTATTCCTCGTTCGGTCTTTGAGGCGCATTTGCGGGAAATTCAGACCAGTTTTCTGGTAGCTGAAAAAGAGGGGCGTATTCTTGGTTATATCGAAGGTCCAGTCGTCCCGCACCGCCATCTACATGATCAGTCCTTTACAGAAAAAATAAAAGACTATAGCTATCAACCTGGAGGTTATATTTCTGTGACTTGCCTATCTATTGCCAAGGAAGCACAAGCTTTGGGGGTAGGGAAAAGACTATTAAAGGCTCTGAAAGAAGTCGCTTTAGAACATGAGCGAGAGGGCATTAACTTGACGTGTCATGATTACCTTATCTCCTATTACGAAAAGCACGGCTTTGTTAATGAAGGAATATCCCAGTCAAACTTTGCTGGGGAAACATGGTATGATATGGTTTGGCAGCCAGAAAATAAAGAAAACTAGCTAGGGAATGCCCTAGTTGGTTGCTTTTCTGCGACTTTTAAGATATAATATTAGGGATTGTCAACAAGGAGGTAATGCTTTTGACTGAAAAATCAAGAGAAGAAGAAAAATTAAGCTTTAAAGAGCAGATTCTACGTGATTTAGAAAGAGTAAAAGAACAAGATAGAAGAGAGAAAGAAGTAGAGATTCCAAATCTGACGGCTTCATCATCTCAAGCTAGTTCAGCAACTCCTTCAGATCTTGAACCAGAAACATCAACAGAAGAGTTGATGGCTGATTCCCTATCTGTTGTCGATAAAATCCTAAAAAATGCACCAAGTGTTCCTCCACTTTCAAGTGCTAGTACTGATGAAACGGATGAACAAGAAGAGAAAGAGATTAGACAGCCAATCATTGATAAGATTGAAGTTGTAGAATCTGAAGAACCTCTAGTAGAGCCGATTCATCTGGCTGAAGAACCTGTAGTGGAACCCGTTCAACCTAAGGTAGAACCAGTTGAGCTTAAACCCGAAGAAAAAGAATTTAACGACACTCCGACTAAGGTTGCCGTAACCTATAAAACAGAAGACAAGAAAGAGGGAATCACCCCAGGAATGCCTGAAAGAGTAGAGCCTGTTTCTACAGAATCTAGCAGTGGATTAGCTGATGCTCCACGTCGTAGTCGTCGTCAAGGTGCAACATCAACTAAGAAAAAGAAAAAATCTAAAGGTTGCCTAGTAACAGTTCTAGTTCTCCTAGTACTCGTTGCAGTTGGTGGTTATTTTGGTTATGGTTATGTGCAAGATTCCTTGAAACCTGTGGATGCGAGCTCTAAGAACTACGTAACGGTTCAAATCCCAGACGGTGCAAATGTTCAAGAAATTGGAAGCACCTTGGAAAAATCTGGTTTGGTTAAACATGGACTTATCTTTAGCCTTTATGCTAAATACTATAGTCATGCCAACTTGAAGTCAGGTTATTACAACTTGAAGAAGAGTATGAGTACGGATGAATTGATTCAAGAATTGCAAAAAGGTGGGACTCCTGAAGCTCAGGCACCTGTTCTTTCAAACTTGACCATTCCAGAAGGCTATACATTAGAGCAAATCGCTCAAACAGTAGGACAACTTCAAGGTGAATTTAAAGAACCTCTTACTGCGGATGCTTTCTTGGCAAAAGCTCAAGATGAGACCTTTATCTCACAATTAGTAGCCAAGTATCCAAACCTACTTGGAAGTCTTCCAACAAAAGATAGTGGCGTTCGTTATCGTCTTGAAGGCTACCTTTTCCCAGCGACCTATACAATCAAAGACAGTACAACTGTTGAAAGTTTGATTGATGAGATGGTGGCTGCTATGGATAAGGCTATGTCACCATATTACGCTACGATCAAAGAAAAGAATCTGACAGTTAATGAATTGCTCAGCATTGCTTCTCTTGTCGAAAAAGAAGGAGCTAAGACCGAAGACCGCAAGAAAATCGCAGGTGTCTTCTATAACCGCTTGAATGCCGGTATGCCACTTCAAAGTAATATCGCTATCCTATATGCTCAAGGAAAACTTGGTCAAAAGATTAGTTTAGCAGATGACGCTGGAATTGATACAACGATTGATTCACCATACAATGTTTACACACACCTTGGCCTCATGCCTGGACCGGTTGATAGCCCAAGTTCGGATGCGATTGAAGCAAGTGTAAACCAGACAAAGAGTGAGTACTTGTACTTTGTAGCCAATGTTGAAGACGGTAAAGTATACTTTGCGACAACAAAAGAAGAACATGATCAAAACGTTGCAGAGCATATCAATAGCAAGTTACCTCAAGCAAGTAGTTCAAACTAAAATTATGTGGTTTTCCACATAATTTTGTTTTAAAAAAGTAAATAGAATAGAAAGTTAAAAAAATGGCAGAAAAAACTTACCCAATGACCCTTGAAGAAAAGGAAAAACTAGAAAAAGAATTAGAGGAGTTGAAACTCGTTCGACGTCCCGAAGTCGTAGAGCGTATCAAGATTGCTCGTTCATATGGAGACCTTTCAGAAAATAGTGAGTATGAAGCAGCGAAAGATGAACAAGCTTTTGTTGAAGGACAAATTTCAAGTCTAGAAACAAAAATTCGCTATGCTGAAATTGTTAATAGCGATGCAGTTGCCCAAGATGAGGTAGCAATCGGTAAAACAGTAACAATCCAAGAAGTCGGTGAAGACGAAGAAGAGGTCTACATCATCGTCGGTTCTGCAGGTGCAGATGCTTTTGCTGGTAAAGTATCAAATGAAAGTCCGATTGGCCGTGCTTTGATTGGCAAGAAGACTGGTGATACTGCAACGATTGAAACACCAGTTGGTAGCTATGATGTCAAAATCTTAAAGGTTGAGAAAACAGCCTAAATAGGATGAAAAAGGAGTAGTGAAGGCCTTGCCTTGCTCAACTCCTTTTTGGTTTATTGGATAAAAAGGAGACTATATGAGTGAAAATAAGAAGAAAAACAAAATGGAGCGTGGTTTAACCAATCGCCATGTTCAGGTGATGGCCATTGCGGGAACAATCGGAACAGGACTTTTCTTAGGTGCTGGTCGCTCTATCAGCCTTACAGGACCTTCTATCATCCTGATTTATATGATTACAGGAGCCTTTATGTTTTTGATGATGAGGGCTGTTGGGGAGATGCTGTATCAGGATCCAGAACAACATACCTTTATCAACTTTATCACCCGTCATTTGGGGAAAGGTTGGGGATATTTCTCAGTTTGGTCTTATTGGTTGTCAGTTGTCTTTATCGGTATGGCAGAAATCACTGCCATCTCAGATTATGTTCGCTTCTGGTTTCCCACATGGCCTAGCTGGATGATTCAACTTGTCTTTTTAACAATTTTGGCTTTAGTCAATCTGATTGCGGTTAAGCTCTTTGGAGAAGTCGAGTTTTGGTTTGCTATGGTCAAGATTGTGGCGATTTTAGCCATGATTGCCACTGGGGTCTTTATGGTTTTGACAGGCTTTAAGACACCGCATGGTGTTGCAAGTTTGGCAAATATCAGCGACAAATTCTCTCTTTTTCCAAACGGAGTTATGAACTTTGTCATGGCCTTTCAAATGGTATTTTTTGCCTATCTGATGATTGAGTTTATCGGGGTGACAACTTCTGAAACAAAGAACCCTCGTCAGGTCTTGCCCAAAGCTGTTAAGGAAATTCCTCTTAGAATTATCTTCTTCTATGGGGGAGCTCTCATTGCGATTATGGCCATTATTCCTTGGTCTTATCTTAATTCTTCAGATTCTCCATTTGTAACGGTTTTTGAACTGGCGGGTATCAAGTGGGCAGCAGCTCTAATCAACTTTGTTGTCTTGACCTCAGCGGCGTCTGCTCTTAACTCAACTCTCTACTCAACAGGGAGACACTTATATCAGATTGCCCATGATTCGCCCAATCGTTTCTTAAAGGCCATCAAGGTCGATACCCTTTCTCGCCACAATGTTCCACAAAATGCCATCATCGCCTCAGCAATTTTGATTGCTCTGGCTGCCTTTATCAATGTGTTGCCAGGTGTTTCAGATGCCTTTGCTTTGATTACAGCATCTTCATCAGGTGTTTACATCGCGATTTATATCTTGATTATGGTGGCCCATCTCAAATACCGCAAGTCACAAGACTTCATGGCTGATGGCTACCTTATGCCTCAGTATCGCTTGCTTAATCCCCTAACCATTCTCTTTTTTGTCTTTGTTTTCGTGACTCTCTTTTTGCAAGAGTCTACCTTCATGGGGGCAGTTGGTTCTGCTATCTGGATCTTTGTTTTTGGGATTTATAGTCAGTGGAAATTTAGAAAATAAATCATGAACTCATCAACTCTGTTTGGTGAGTTTTTGCTAGTTTGACAGTTTATTGAAATATGACTATAATCAAGTTGTAGCAGTTTATTAGGAGGTTTGAATGCACGTTAGATTGGAAAATAAGGAATCGCTTAAAGCGCAAGAAATAGGGGATTTGATTCGTGCTTATAATCGTTCCAAAAGAGAAGAGGTTGAGAGCGAGCCACTGAATCTTTATCTCGAAGACGAAAAGGGCAATCTCATGGCGGGCTTAGTAGCTGAGACTTTCGGAAATTGGCTGGAAATCGAATATTTGTTTGTGAAAGAGGAATTACGGGGACAAGGAATCGGTTCGAAACTATTGCAGCGAGCTGAAAGTGAAGCTAAGAAACGAAACTGTCGTTTTGCTTTTGTCAATACTTACCAGTTTCAAGCGCCAGATTTTTATATAAGCCATGGCTACAAGGAAGTCTTTACCTTGCAAGACTATCCCTACACAGGGCAAAGATTTTATTACCAAAAGGATTTGTGACCTAGACTTCTTTCTTTTGGAGAGGAACTTAGCTAAGTATCAAAAAAGAACGAATACTCTTTATCATGTAAGATGATAGAGAGTTTTTTGTTAATAAAATATTACAAAATGACATTTATATATTGCATTAAGTTAGATATATGGTATAATGTTTTTAAAAGAGGCGCAACTTTTTAAAATTTTGAAGGAGGACGCTAGTGGCTAAAAATTTAAAATTAAAATTAGCTCGGGTAGAGCGTGATTTAACACAAGGGGATTTGGCAGAAGCTGTGGGTGTTACTAGGCAGACTATAGGCTTGATAGAAGCAGGGAAATATAATCCTAGTCTCTCCCTCTGTCAGTCCATTTGCAGATGCTTAGGAAAAACATTAGATCAATTATTTTGGGAGGAAGAAGATGAAAAATAGATTTTTTTATTATCAATTATTAGACGAAAGAGAAGAACAACTGATTAACAAAGCTGGGACAGAGTCTTTTCATGTGTTTACCGGGCTCATTCTGCTAAGTTATTTGGTGGCAATATTAGCACCTGCTCTTTTTAATCCTGATATTCTTCTGGTTACCCTTTTATTAGGAATTTTATTCTTTTTCAATCGTGCACGACAACTTGGAGTGACCTACTATAGTCGTTTTCATTTTACAATTATAGGGTGTTTGCTGGTAACTCTCGCTATTACGTCTCTCTTGATGTTGCAGAATTATCAATTCAACATAGAAATTTATCAGCACAACCCTTTGAACGTTAAATACTTGTCTGCTTGGGCCATTACTTATCTGATTTACCTTCCTTGGGTTTTTATCGCCAATCTCGGCCTTAAAAGTTATGGCGAATGGGCTCAAAAAAAGTTTGAGCAAGATATGGATGAACTGGAGAGTGGGAATTAGCTTGTTAAGTTTTTATCAATCTTGAAAAAATGTGTTATAATAGTACTAATTTATCGGATGGTGTGAAAGTGGCAGAATACGTTCATGCCTTTGTAAAGTAGGAAGAAGGAAAACAGATGTATCCAGATGATAGTTTGACATTGCACACGGACTTGTACCAGATTAACATGATGCAAGTTTACTTTGACCAAGGAATTCACAATAAGAAGGCGGTCTTTGAAGTTTATTTCCGTCAGCAACCGTTTAATAACGGTTATGCAGTTTTTGCTGGTTTGGAAAGAATTGTACATTATCTTGAAGACTTACGCTTTTCAGATAGCGATATTGCCTACTTGGAGACGCTTGGGTATCATGGAGAATTCTTGGATTACCTACGAAATCTCAAGTTAGAACTAACGGTTCGTTCTGCTCAGGAAGGGGACTTGGTTTTTGCTAATGAGCCGGTTGTGCAGGTTGAAGGACCTCTAGCCCAATGTCAATTGGTCGAAACGGCTCTCTTAAACATCGTTAACTTTCAAACCTTGATAGCGACAAAGGCAGCACGTATTCGTTCAGTCATTGAAGATGAGCCTTTGATGGAATTCGGGACACGTCGTGCGCAAGAAATGGATGCAGCTATCTGGGGAACACGCGCAGCTGTGATTGGTGGAGCCAACGGGACTAGCAATGTGCGAGCAGGGAAGCTCTTTGGCATTCCTGTCTTGGGTACTCATGCCCATGCCTTGGTACAGGTTTATGGAAACGACTATGAGGCCTTTAAGGCCTATGCTTCAACCCATCGTGACTGTGTCTTTTTAGTAGATACATATGATACGCTTCGCATCGGTGTGCCAGCTGCCATTCAGGTTGCTCGTGAACTGGGAGACAAGATTAATTTTAAAGGCGTTCGTATTGACTCGGGGGATATAGCCTACATTTCCAAGAAAGTCCGTCAGCAACTGGACGAGGCAGGTTTTACAGAGGCTAAGATCTATGCTTCTAATGACCTTGATGAAAATACTATCCTCAACCTCAAGATGCAACACGCCAAGATTGATGTCTGGGGTGTGGGAACCAAGCTGATTACAGCCTATGACCAGCCAGCTCTTGGAGCGGTTTATAAGATTGTAGCTATCGAAGATGAGAATGGTCAGATGCGCAATACCATCAAGCTTTCAAGCAATGCTGAAAAAGTATCGACCCCAGGTAAGAAGCAAGTATGGCGCATTACTAGTCGTGAAAAAGGCAAGTCAGAAGGTGACTACATCACCTATGACGGTGTGGATGTTGCCAGCATGACAGAAATCAAAATGTTCCATCCGACCTATACCTACATCAAAAAGACCGTTCGTAATTTTGATGCTGTTCCTCTCTTGGTGGATATCTTTAAAGAAGGAACATTAGTTTACGATTTGCCTAGTTTGACTGACATTCAAGCCTATGCTCGTAAGGAATTTGACAAACTTTGGGATGAGTACAAACGGGTACTCAATCCGCAACACTATCCAGTGGATTTGGCGCGTGATATTTGGCAGGACAAAATGGACTTGATTGACAAGATGCGCAAAGAAGCTCTTGGTGAAGGAGAAGAAGAATGAGTTTGCAAGAGACCATTATCCAGCAACTGGGCGTCAAACCAGTGATTGATACCCAGGAAGAAATTCGTCGTTCGATTGATTTCTTAAAGAGATACTTGAAAAAACACCCTTTCCTTAAAACCTTTGTATTAGGGATTTCTGGGGGTCAAGACTCAACCTTGGCAGGGCGCTTGGCGCAATTAGCTATGGAAGAAATGCGAGCAGAGACAGGAGATGACAGCTACCAATTTATTGCTGTCCGCCTGCCATATGGCGTGCAAGCAGATGAGGCAGATGCTCAAAAAGCTCTTGCTTTCATCCAGCCAGATGTCAGTCTAGTTGTAAATATCAAGGAATCAGCTGATGCTATGACAGCTGCAGTCGAAGCGACAGGAAGTCCTGTTTCAGACTTTAACAAGGGCAATATTAAGGCTCGTAGTCGTATGATTGCCCAATATGCTCTTGCGGGTTCCCATAGCGGAGCCGTCATTGGAACAGACCATGCTGCGGAAAATATCACAGGCTTTTTTACCAAGTTTGGTGACGGTGGTGCAGACATTCTCCCACTTTATCGCCTCAATAAACGCCAAGGGAAACAACTCTTGAAGGAGCTTGGTGCAGACCCAGCCCTTTATGAAAAAATCCCAACAGCAGACCTAGAAGAAGACAAACCTGGACTTGCTGACGAAGTTGCACTTGGAGTCACTTACAATGAAATTGATGACTATCTAGAAGGCAAAACAATCAGTCCAGAAGCCCAAGCGACTATTGAAAACTGGTGGCACAAAGGCCAACACAAACGCCACCTACCAATCACCGTATTTGATGACTTTTGGGAGTAAAAAGGTCCTGTGGACCTTTTTACCCTGAGCCTAGAAATGGGAAAGCGAGGAAGGTCCGGGGGACCTTTTTAGCCCGAGTCTAGAAACGGGAGAACGAGGCAGATTTGGTAACTCGAAGAGTTCGATTTCGTTGTCTTACCCCCGCAACGATGACTAGGTTTGAAAAAGCTTGGTAAAGCGCATTTCAAACCAGACAGCGACTGCGTCAAGTAACTAGATGAAAAACTTGTTTTCTAGCTGTTACTGAGTATAGTCTTTTTACCCTGAGTCTAGAAACGAGAAAGCGAGGAAGGTCCGGGGGACCTTTTTAGCTTGAGCCTTGAAACTAGAGAGCAAGAATGACCTCCAGTGGAGGTTTTTACCCTGAGCCTAGAAATGAGAAAGCGAAGAAGGTCCTGTGGACTTTTTTAGCCCGAGTCTAGAAATAAGAAAACGAGGCAGATTCGGTAACTCGAAGAGTTCGATTTTCCTTGTCTCACCCCCGCAACGATGACTAGGTTTGAAAAAGCTTGGTAAAGCGCATTTCAAACCAGACAGCGACTGCGTCAAGTAACTAGATGAAAAACTTGTTTTCTAGCTGTTACTGAGTATAGTCTTTTTCCCCTGAGCCTGGAAATGAGAAAGCGAGGAAGGTTCGGGGGACCTTTTTAGCCCGAGTCTAGAAACGGGAAAACGAGGCAGATTCGGTAACTCGAAGAGTTCGATTTCGTTGCGTCAAGGGACTAGATGAAAAACTTGTTTTCTAGCTGTTACTGAGTATAGTCTTTTTACCCCGAGTCTAGAAATGAGAAAGCGAGGAAGGCCCGAGGACTTTTTTAGCTTGAGCCTTAAGCTTAGAAAGTGAGGTAACGTTATGAAAGCAATCGGTACGCAAATGTTAGAGACGAAACGTTTAATCTTGAGAAGATTTGTGGAGAGTGATGCGGAAGCCATGTTTCAAAATTGGGCTTCGTCTGCTGAGAATCTGACCTATGTTACTTGGGATCCTCATCCTGATGTCGAGGTGACTCGGAACTCGATTCGAAATTGGGTTGCATCCTATAACAATCCCAACTATTACAAATGGGCTATTTGTCTCAAAGAGAACCCAGAGCATGTGATAGGAGATATCAGCATCATTGAAATGCACGAGGAAGATTTAAGTTGTGAAATTGGGTATGTTTTAGGAAAAAATTTTTGGGGCCGAGGTATGATGACAGAGGCCTTGAAAGCTGTGTTAGATTTTTGTTTTACTCAAGCAGGTTTTCAAAAAGTCAGAGCTCGTTACGCCAGTCTCAACCTAGCTTCAGGCCGTGTGATGGAAAAAGCGGGAATGTCCTATCTAAAAACCATTGCCAATGGTGTGGAGAGAAAAGACTACGTTGCGGACCTTATTTATTACCAGATAAGTAGGGTAGACAGGTGATTTTCTTTTCTGTAACTACCAAAGTCAGACCTTGTCTGGCTTTTTTTGTGCAAGGTTTCTAAATAACCTGATTAAATTCCTATTTTCCCCTATCATTGTCCCTGTTTTTTCTTAGAGTTGGGAATTATAATAGACTTATCAAAAAAAGAAGGGTGAAAAGATATGGATAATGTAATCTTTTTTATCAGTGTTTTTCTTGCTGGAATTCTTTCCTTCTTTTCTCCTTGTATTTTACCCTTGTTGCCAGTCTATGCAGGAGTCTTATTGGATGATAAGAATGATGCTCAGGCTTCTAGTGGAAAATTTTCAATCTCACTTGTTAGTTTATTGCGAACTTTGGCCTTTATAGCGGGGATTTCTTTTATCTTTATCTTACTGGGTTATGGAGCTGGTTTTTTAGGCAATTTGCTGTATGCTTCTTGGTTTCAGTATGTGACGGGTGCGGTTATTATTCTCTTGGGCTTACACCAGATGGAAGTCCTACATTTGCAGGGGCTCTACAAGGAAAGAAGGCTACAATTAAAGAGACAGGATCAAAACGCTAACGGCTATAGTCAGGCATTTTTACTGGGGTTGACCTTTAGTTTTGCTTGGACGCCATGTGTAGGGCCGGTTCTGGGGTCTGTTTTGGCCTTAGCGGCTTCAGGTGGCTCAGGTGCTTGGCAGGGAGCTGGTCTCATGTTGGTTTACACGCTGGGTTTGGCGCTACCATTTTTAGTTCTAGCTCTCGCCTCCAGCTATGTTTTGAAACATTTCCGAAAACTGCATCCTTACCTCGGAATCCTCAAAAAAGTGGGTGGTTTCCTCATTATCCTGATGGGAATCTTGGTGCTTTTGGGAAATGCTTCCATTTTGACTACATTATTTGAATAGAGAGGAAAAAGAAATGAAAAAATGGCAAACATGTCTCCTTGGAGTAGGCTCAATTTGTTGCTTGGTAGCCTGTTCGGCTAAAAACACGTCAGACGAGTCTACTATGAAGGAGCAATCCAAAACAGAACAAGTTAGTTCACAAACTGCGACTAAAGGTCAGGAAGTCGCTGATTTTGAACTGATGGGAGTAGATGGTAAGACCTATCGTTTATCTGATTACAAGGGCAAGAAAGTCTATCTTAAATTCTGGGCTTCTTGGTGTTCCATCTGTCTAGCTAGCCTTCCAGATACGGATGAAATCGCTAAGGATGCTGGTGATGACTATGTAGTTTTGACAGTGGTCTCTCCTGGACACAAAGGTGAACAAGCAGAAGCGGACTTTAAGAATTGGTACAAGGGATTGGATTATAAAAATTTTCCAGTTTTAATTGATCCATCAGGTAAACTCTTGGAAAGTTATGGTGTCCGTTCTTATCCGACTCAAGCCTTTATAGACAAGGAAGGCAAGCTGGTCAAAACGCAACCAGGTTTTATGGATAAGGATATGATTTTAAAAGAATTGAAAGAAATGGGGTAGAGAAAGGCTATGAATGATAAAGTAAAACTTTTTGTCTTGGCAGGGGTCATTCTCCTAGTCCTAACCGGTTTCTATTTTCTATTGATGCGAAATGCAGGGCAGACAGATAGCTCGCAAATTGAGAAAGCATCCGTTAGCCAAGGAGCAAAAACAGTGAAAAAAACAGAAGTGAGTAAAGACGCAGACTTGCACGAAATTTATCTAGCTGGAGGATGTTTCTGGGGAGTGGAGGAATACTTCTCACGCGTGCCTGGAGTGACAGATGCCGTTTCTGGCTATGCAAACGGTAGAGGGGAAACAACCAAGTACGAATTGATTAACCAAACAGGTCATGCGGAAACCGTCCATGTCACTTACGACGCCAATCAAATTTCCCTCAAGGAGATCCTGCTTCATTACTTCCGCATTATCAATCCAACCAGCAAAAATAAACAAGGAAATGATGTGGGGACCCAGTATCGTACTGGCGTTTATTACACAGATGACAAGGATTTGGAGGTAATCAACCAAGTCTTTGATGAAGTTGCTAAGAAATATGACCAACCTCTGGCAGTTGAAAAGGAAAACTTGAAGAATTTTGTGGTGGCGGAGGATTATCACCAAGACTACCTCAAGAAAAATCCAAATGGCTACTGTCATATCAATGTTAATCAGGCTGCCTACCCTGTCATTGATGCCAGCAAATATCCTAAACCAAGTGACGAGGAATTGAAAAAGACCTTGTCACCTGAGGAGTATGCAGTTACCCAGAAAAATCAAACAGAACGAGCTTTTTCAAACCGCTATTGGGATAAATTTGAATACGGTATCTATGTGGATGTAGCTACTGGTGAACCCCTCTTTTCATCAAAGGACAAGTTTGAGTCTGGTTGTGGCTGGCCTAGTTTCACCCAACCCATCAGCCCAGATGTTGCTACCTACAAAGAAGATAAGTCTTACAATATGACACGCATGGAAGTGCGGAGCCGAGTTGGAGATTCTCACCTTGGCCATGTCTTTACGGATGGACCACAGGACAAGGGGGGCTTGCGCTACTGTATCAATAGTCTCTCTATCCGCTTTATTCCAAAAGACCAAATGGCAGAAAAAGGTTATGCTTATTTACTAGATTATGTTGATTAAGAGGCTTTCCTAAGCAGGTAGAGGAGAATTTTGCTATACTGATACTAGTAAGTGACAAAGGAGCAGAGCATGACCTACACAATTTTAATCGTAGAGGATGAGTATCTGGTAAGACAAGGATTGACCAAGCTGGTCAATGTAGCAGCCTACGATATGGAAATCATCGGTCAGGCTGAAAATGGAAGACAGGCTTGGGACTTAATTCAAAAGCAGGTGCCAGATATCATTTTAACCGATATCAATATGCCGCAGCTAAATGGCATCCAGTTGGCCAGTCTGGTCCGAGAAACCTATCCTCAGGTTCACCTAGTTTTTTTGACAGGTTACGATGATTTTGATTATGCCTTTTCTGCCGTCAAACTCGGTGTAGATGATTACCTGCTCAAACCCTTTTCGCGTCAGGATATTGAGGAAATGTTGGGGAAAATCAAGCAAAAACTAGACAAGGAAGAAAAAGAAGAGCAGTTACAAGATTTATTAACTGATAAGTTTGAGGGAAATCTGGCCCAGAAAATCCAGTCTCATCTGGCTGACAGTCAGTTTAGTTTGAAGTCTTTGGCCAGTGATTTGGGCTTTAGCCCGACTTATTTGAGCTCCTTGATTAAGAAAGAGTTGGGGTTGCCTTTTCAGGATTATCTGGTGAGAGAGCGTGTCAAACAAGCCAAGCTCTTGCTTTTGACCACAGATTTAAAGATTTATGAGATAGCCGAAAAGGTTGGTTTTGAGGATATGAACTACTTTACCCAACGTTTTAAACAGATTGCAGGTGTGACACCTCGTCAGTTTAAGAAGGGAGAAGGTCGATGAAGCGTTCTTCTCTTTTAGTCAGAATGGTTATTTCCATCTTTCTGGTCTTTCTCATTCTCCTAGCTGTGGTTGGGACTTTCTATTATCAATCTAGTTCATCAGCTATTGAGGCTACTATCGAGGGTAATAGCCAAACGACCATTAGCCAAACTAGCCACTTTATTCAGTCTTATATCAAAAAATTAGAAACCACCTCTACCAGTTTGACCCAGCAGAAGGATGTCTTAGCCTATGCTGAGAATCCCAGTCAAGACAAGGTAAAGGAAATCCGAGATCTGTTTTTGACCATCTTAAAGGCAGACCAGGACTTGAAAACGGTGGTACTGGTCACCAAATCCGGTCAGGTTATTTCTACAGATGATAGTGTGCAGATGAAAACCTCCTCTGATATGATGGCTGAGGATTGGTACCAAAAGGCTATCCATCAGGGAGCTAAGCCAGTTTTGACACCAGCTCGTAAATCAGACAGTCAGTGGGTTATTTCTGTCACTCAAGAACTTGTTGATACAGAGGGGGCCAATCTTGGCGTGCTTCGTTTGGATATTTCCTACGAAACTCTGGAAGCCTATCTCAACCAACTCCAGTTGGGCCAGCAGGGCTTTGCCTTTATCATCAATGAAAACCATGAATTTGTCTACCATCCTAAACGTACTGTCTATAGCTCAGCTAGTGAAATGGAGGCTATGAAATCCTACATCGAGACGGGGCAGGGCTATACGCTGGACCACCAATCCTACGTCAGTCAGGAACAGATTGCAGGGACTGATTGGACGGTGATAGGCGTGTCTTCGTTGGAGAAGTTAGACCAGGTTCGGAGTCAACTCATGTGGACCTTGCTTGCTGCTAGTGCCTTATCTCTTCTTGCCTGTCTCTGCTTGGTGTGGTTCAGTCTCAAACGCTGGATCGCCCCTTTGAAGGACCTAAGAGAAACCATGCTGGAAATTGCTTCTGGTACACAAAATCTTCGTGCTAAGGAAGCTGGCGCCTATGAACTGAGAGAAGTGACTCGTCAGTTCAATGCCATGCTGGATCAGATTGACCAGTTGATGGCAGATGTGCGCAGGCAGGAAGAAGCGACCCGGCAGTATGAACTTCAAGCATTGTCGAGCCAGATTAACCCCCATTTCCTCTACAATACTTTGGATACTATCATCTGGATGGCTGAATTTCAGGATAGTCAGCGAGTGGTTCAGGTGACCAAGTCCTTGGCAACCTATTTCCGCTTGGCGCTCAACCAAGGAAGGGATTTGATTTCTCTTTCTGATGAAATCAATCATGTCCGCCAGTACCTCTTTATCCAGAAACAACGCTATGGTGATAAGCTGGAGTATGAGATTGCTGAAGAACCTGACTTTGATAATTTAGTCTTGCCTAAACTGGTGTTGCAACCTCTTGTAGAAAATGCCCTTTACCATGGCATTAAGGAGAAGGAAGGTCAGGGCCATATTAAAGTTTTTGTTCAGAAACAGGATACAGGGCTTGTCATCCGCATTGAGGATGATGGTGTTGGTTTCCAAGCTGCTGGCGATAGTAGTCAAAGTCAGCTCAAATGTGGGGGAGTTGGCCTTCAAAATGTCGACCAACGACTCAAACTTCATTTTGGAGACAATTACCAGATGAAGATCAATTCTGTACCCTCAAAAGGAACGACAGTTGAAATATACATCAATAAAATTGAAACTAGCTAACTCCCAGTTCACTCTGGGAGTTTTGCTTTTAAAATTCAGAATGATTAGTTGGCCTTGATAAAATCAGTAAAAAAAGATATGATAGATAGTGACAAAAGAGGTATCAAGTATGAAGGAAAAAGACATTCAAAGAGCAACAAGCCAGATTGTAGAAGATGTGTTAGAAAAGGCTAATTTGAAGCAAGGAGCTATCTTTGTTTTGGGCCTTTCTTCTAGTGAGGTGATAGGTGGTCAGATTGGCAAGGAATCCAGTCAAGAAATTGGGGAAATCATTGTGAAAACCATTCTAGATATCCTAGAGGGAAAAGGGATTCATCTAGCTGTTCAAGGTTGTGAACATGTCAATCGAGCCCTCGTCGTTGAACGTCAGGTGGCAGAGCAGCTTGGTCTTGAAATCGTCAGTGTCCTTCCTACACTTCATGCAGGAGGTTCCGGTCAGTTGGCAGCCTTCAAGTTTATGCGGGATCCAGTTGAGGTTGAATTTATCAAGGCCCATGCTGGATTGGATATCGGAGATACTGCGATTGGCATGCATGTCAAGCATGTTCAGGTTCCGATTCGCCCTCTTTTGAGAGAAATTGGGCATGCCCATGTAACGGCTCTTGCAAGTCGCCCAAAACTCATTGGAGGTGCGCGTGCGCAGTATCCACAAGATTCTATCAGAAAGTCGTGAACTTATTCTGTAGTAACAGAAGAAAAGTAAAAGACAGAGGAAAAATGGTATAGATACCAGGACTTCCTCTGTTCTTTTTTTGTTGAATTTTTGTGTAAAGTGCTCCAAATAAGATCAGTTTTTACAAGAAGAAGGGGAGCTATCTGATGGAGAATTGCCAAAAGTAGAAAAAGTAAAGTAGAGAAGATTTTTCGTTATAGAAATCAGTAAACAAAGCTGGATTTAGATGTTCTAGGTCGACTTTTTTGTGCTATACTTAAGATATGCATAGAAAAACAGTGATTGATTTTAGGGCTTTGGGGGAGAGATACACCTTCACTCAGCCTATCAAAGAGTTAAAAACGAGAGATTTAGCAGAAGTGGCAGACCTGCTGGCACAAGTGGAAAGCTACCAAGAGCAAGGCTATTATGTGGTGGGCTATGTCAGTTACGAGGCTGCACCTGCATTTGAGGAGAAATTAGCAGTTTATAAAGCTCCTTTACTGGCAGAGTATCTGTTATATTTTACAGTTCATGACAGGGTAGAAACATCGCCTATTCCTCTGACTTATGAGGAAGTAGATCTGCCTTCAAAGTGGCAGGAAGAAACATCTGCGACAGACTATGAAAAGGCTATTGCCCAGATTCACCATCATTTGCGTCAGGGAGACACCTATCAGGTCAACTACACTGTCCAACTCAAGCAAGAACTAAGTTCCAATCCTTTTGCCACTTACAATCGTATGGTGGTAGAGCAGGAGGCGGGCTACAATGCCTATGTGGAACATGACGAGATGACAGTGATTTCCATGAGTCCAGAGCTCTTTTTTGAGCAAAATGACCGGGAATTAACGACTCGCCCAATGAAGGGAACAACCCAGCGCGGGTTGACCGACCAAGAAGATTTAGAACAGGCTAGTTGGTTGGAGCAGGATCCTAAAAATCGCTCTGAAAATATGATGATTGTGGACCTCTTGCGCAACGATATGAACCGTATTTCTGAGGTGGGGAGTGAGCATGTGGAGCGTCTGTGTCAAGTGGAGCAGTATTCGACCGTTTGGCAGATGACTTCAACCATCAAGAGTCAGTTACGACCGGATGTTGAGCTAGTTGAAATCTTCCGTTCGCTCTTTCCATGTGGTTCCATAACGGGAGCACCGAAAATTGCGACCATGGAAATCATCAAGAACTTGGAGCCTCAACCCAGAGGAGTTTACTGCGGAACGATTGGTCTCTTGCTTCCAAATGGACGACGGATTTTCAATGTCGCCATTCGGACCATTCAACTGCATCAAGGGCAAGCCATCTATGGGGTTGGCGGAGGGATTACCTGGGATAGTACTTGGGAATCTGAATACCGAGAGGTTCATCAAAAGGCGGCCGTTCTCTATCGTAAACAAGCACGTTTCCAATTGATTACAACTGGGAAAATCAGCCAAAAACAACTGCTTTTTGAAGATCAACATCTGGAAAGATTGACAAAAGCGAGTCGTTATTTTGCCTTTCCTTTTGATCCAAAAAAACTGAGACAAAAGATAGAGGAAGAGTGTCAAGTTTGTGATGATAATCAAGACTACCGCTTGCGAATTATTACCAGCAAGTCTGGAGAGATGGAACTCAGTCGCCAAATCTTAAGCCCCCTTAGTCCAAGCTTCTGCAAAGCAAAACTTTGTCTGCAAGAAGCTGATTTGCAGCAAGCATTTACCTACTTCAAAACCACTCACAGACCACATTTAAGCCTAGGTAAACAGGAAAGCATTTACCATAATGCAGCAGGAGAGCTATTGGAAACGTCTATCGGGAATCTAGTTCTGAAAATCGCTGGAAAACTCTACACACCGCCTATCAGACTTGGAATTTTGCCAGGAATTTATCGTCAGCATTTGCTGGAAAGAGGACTGGTAGAGGAAAAAGTCTTGACTTTAAAAGACCTAGCTCAGGCGGAGGCTATCTATGGCTGTAACGCAGTCAGAGGTTTGTATGAGTTGGAAGTGAATTCTAAATAAACTTTATAAATCAAAAAATATAATGTATATATTGAATTGTTGAATTAAGTTTGATAAAATAAAAAGAAAACGATGTCATTTTATAGGAGGAAATGATGAAAAAAACAATTTTGCTGAAAGTGATTCTTACTGTTTTTCCAATTTTAGGTTTGTTTGCTCAACCGGTTAGTGCAGAAGAAAATATTCATTTTTCTAGTTGTAAAGAAGCATGGGAAAATGGTTATTCTGATATCCATAGAGGAGAGCCTGGATATTCTTCAAGACTAGACAAAGATGGTGATGGGATAGCTTGTGAACGTGCAAATGCACCTCGGGGAGTCTTTAAACCACGCCAGTCTAGTCCACAGAATAGAGTTTCTTCTAGTGGATGGGTTAAGCAGGATAGATATTGGTATTATTATTCTGACAATGGTAATCTAGTAACCAATTCTTGGAAAGGAGATTACTATCTCAAATCAGATGGAACAATGGCTCAGAGTGAGTGGATATATGACTCATATTACAAGGGATGGTATTATCTCAAATCGGATGGTTCGTATGCACGAAACACATGGATAGGAAGTTACTACCTTAAAGCAAACGGAAAGATGGCTCAAAGTGAATGGATTTATGATTCATCATACCAAGCTTGGTATTATTTGAAATCAGATGGATCCTATGCCCAAAATGCTTGGCAAGGCGCTTTTTATCTCAAAGCGAACGGTAAAATGGCACAAGGTGAGTGGATATATGACTCTTCTTATCAATCTTGGTACTACTTGAAATCAGATGGTTCATACGCTCGTAATACTTGGCAAGGAAATTACTATTTGAAATCAGATGGTAAAATGGCAAAGAATGAGCGAGTTGATGGTGGCAGATACTACGTAGATGGTTCTGGTCTTTGGAAACCATAAATCAGAATAATTTCTAGGAAGTTAATGCAAACCTTTGCACAAAATGGACGATTTTGTTATACTATATCTGTAAGCATTTTCAATTAAAAAGGAGAAGACGATGAGTCAAAAGATTATTGGGATTGACCTTGGTGGTACATCTGTCAAGTTCGCAATTTTAACTCAAGAGGGAGAAATCCAAGAAAAATGGTCTATCAAGACCAACATTTTGGATGAAGGAAGCCATATTGTAGATGATATGATTGAGTCTATTCAGCATCGTTTGGACTTGCTTGGATTGTCAGCCACAGACTTCCGAGGGATTGGGATGGGATCACCTGGTGTGGTTGACCGTGAAAAAGGAACTGTTATCGGTGCCTACAACCTAAACTGGAAAACCCTTCAACCGATTAAAGAAAAGATTGAAAAAGCCTTGGGGATTCCATTCTTTATCGATAATGATGCCAACGTAGCTGCTCTTGGTGAGCGTTGGATGGGTGCTGGTGAAAACCAACCAGACGTTGTCTTTATGACACTTGGTACAGGTGTTGGTGGCGGTATCGTGGCTGAAGGCAAATTGCTCCACGGTGTTGCTGGTGCTGCTGGTGAGCTTGGTCATATCACTGTTGACTTTGACCAACCAATCGCATGTACCTGTGGTAAAAAAGGCTGTCTTGAGACAGTTGCTTCCGCAACAGGGATTGTCAACTTGACTCGTCGTTATGCAGATGAATACGAAGGCGATGCAGCCTTGAAACGCTTGATTGATGACGGTGAAGAAGTAACTGCTAAAACTGTCTTTGACCTTGCAAAAGAAGGGGATGACCTTGCCTTGATCGTTTACCGAAACTTCTCACGTTACTTGGGAATCGCTTGTGCTAATATCGGCTCAATCCTAAACCCATCAACAATCGTTATCGGTGGTGGAGTATCAGCTGCGGGAGAATTCCTTCTCCAAGGTGTTCAAAAAGTCTACGATGAAAATACCTTCCCACAAGTACGCACAACAACTAAACTAGCTCTTGCAACTCTAGGAAATGACGCTGGAGTTATCGGAGCAGCATCACTTGTATTGCAATAAGATCATAAAAGGAGAAAAACACTACTTTAAAGCCAGTGATTTTCCTCCTTTCTTTTTTTATGCTATACTAGTTAGGACAATAAATGAGGTGAGAGTAAATGACAAAAGCAGATACGATTTTTAAAGAAAATATTGAACGAATCCTCAAAAACGGTGTCTTTTCTGAGCAGGCTCGTCCCAAGTACAAGGATGGGACTGTTGCCAACTCCAAGTACGTAACGGGTGCCTTTGCGGAGTATGATTTGTCTAAAGGGGAATTCCCCATCACGACCTTGCGTCCCATTGCGATCAAATCTGCCATCAAGGAAGTGCTCTGGATTTACCAAGACCAGTCTAATAGCCTAGAAGTGCTTAATAACAAGTACAATGTTCACTACTGGAATGACTGGGAAGTGGGAGAAACGGGGACCATCGGTGAGCGCTATGGGGCAGTTGTTAAGAAACACGATATCATCAACAAGATTCTCAAGCAGTTAGAAGCCAACCCTTGGAACCGCCGCAATATCATCTCGCTCTGGGATTACCAAGCTTTTGAGGAGACAGATGGTCTTCTTCCATGCGCCTTTCAGACCATGTTTGATGTCCGTCGGGTTGATGGGGAAATCTATCTGGATGCGACTTTGACCCAGCGTTCGAATGACATGCTGGTGGCTCACCACATTAACGCTATGCAGTACGTAGCTCTTCAAATGATGATTGCTAAACACTTTGGCTGGAAGGTTGGGAAGTTTTTCTATTTTATCAACAACCTTCATATCTACAATAATCAATTTGAACAAGCTCAGGAATTGCTTCGTCGTGAGCCGTCAAACTGCCAACCACGCTTGGTTTTAAATGTTCCTGATGGGACCAATTTCTTTGATATCAAAGCGGAGGACTTTGAGTTAGTTGACTATGATCCGGTTAAGCCACAACTGAAGTTTGATTTGGCTATTTAATACTCTTCGAAAATCTCTTCAAACCACGTCAGCGTCGCATTACCGTAGGTATGGTGACTGACTTCGTCAGTTCTATCCACAACCTCAAAGCAGTGCTTTGAGCAACCTGCGGCTAGCTTCCTAGTTTGCTCTTTGATTTTCATTGACTATAAAAGAAAATAAAAAGAAGTTGAGATTTCTCAACTTCTTTTGTTGCTTAATGTGATACGCGACGGCGAGCTGCTTTTTTACGGTTTTCTTCGATGAAAGCTGCTTTTTGCTCTTCTGGCTCAATCACTTTCTTTTTAATTGCGTATACTGCACCTGCAACGGCAGCGACAGTTCCTGCGACACCTGTTACAAGACCTTTAGCGAATCCTTTAGCCATGAGTCTTCCTCCTTTATCTTTCCGATCAGCCAGGCTCCTTAAGTGGTAGCATTTTTCTGACTTAACTTTTTGTGATATAATAATAGTAACGAAAAAATGGAAATTTTTCAAGGAAAAAAGATGAAAACAAAAATAATTGTGATTGTTGGACCGACTGCTGTTGGGAAAACAGCCCTTGCTATTGAAGTAGCTAAGCGCTTTGGTGGAGAGGTGGTCAGCGGTGACAGTCAGCAAGTATACAGAAGGCTAGATATTGGGACGGCCAAGGCTAGCCCAGAGGAGCAAGCAGCTGTTCCTCATCATTTGATTGATGTCAGAGAGGTGACCGAGTCTTACTCGGCTTTTGATTTTGTTTCAGAAGCTAAGAAGGCTATTGAGAATATTCATAACCGTGGTAAGCTTGCTATTATCGCGGGTGGTACAGGGCTTTATATCCAGAGCTTGCTGGAAGGATACCATCTAGGTGGAGAAACACCTCATGAGGAGATTTTAGCTTATCGGGCTAGCTTGGAGCCTTATTCAGATGAGGAATTAGCCCATCTCGTGGAGCAAGCAGGTCTTGAAATTCCCCAGTTTAACCGTCGTCGTGCTATGCGTGCCTTGGAGATTGCCCATTTTGGTCAGGATTTGGAAAATCAAGAGACTTTGTATGAACCTCTGATTATCTGCTTAGATGATGAGCGTAGTCAGCTTTATGAACGTATCAACAACCGAGTGGATCTAATGTTTGAGGCTGGGCTTTTGGATGAGGCCAAGTGGCTTTTTGACCATTACCCTGATGCGCAGGCAGCCAAAGGAATTGGCTACAAGGAACTATTTCCATATTTCCGTGGGGAGCAGACTTTAGAGGAAGCTAGTGAGAGTCTCAAACAGGCTACCCGTCGTTTTGCCAAGCGTCAGTTGACCTGGTTCCGTAATCGCATGCAGGTGACCTTTTATCAGATAGGAGAGTCTGGCGTGAAGGAGCGTATTCTAAGCCAGATTGAGGAGTTTTTAAATGATTGAAACGGAGAAAAAAGAAGAACGGGTCCTGCTAATTGGTGTTGAACTGCAGGGCATGGATAATTTTGACCTGTCCATGGAAGAGTTGGCCAGTCTGGCTAAGACTGCTGGAGCAGTCGTTGTAGATAGCTACAGGCAAAAACGTGAAAAGTATGACTCCAAGACTTTTGTCGGATCTGGTAAGTTGGAAGAAATTGTGCTCATGGTGGATGCTGAGGAAATTACTACTGTCATTGTCAACAACCGTCTGACACCACGGCAAAATGTCAATCTAGAGGAAGTTCTGGGTGTCAAGGTCATTGACCGTATGCAGTTGATTTTGGATATCTTTGCTATGCGGGCTCGAAGCCATGAAGGGAAACTCCAAGTCCACCTAGCCCAGCTCAAATATCTCTTGCCTCGCTTGGTTGGTCAAGGAATCATGCTCAGCCGTCAGGCAGGGGGAATTGGTTCCCGTGGTCCAGGTGAGAGTCAGTTGGAACTGAACCGTCGTAGTGTTCGCAATCAAATCACAGATATCGAACGCCAGCTCAAGGTGGTAGAGAAAAATCGGGCGACAGTCAGAGAAAAACGCTTGGAGTCAAGCACCTTTAAGATTGGCTTGATTGGCTACACCAATGCTGGGAAATCAACTATCATGAACAGCTTAACCAGTAAGACCCAGTACGAAGCAGACGAGCTGTTTGCGACCCTGGATGCGACGACAAAGAGTATCCATCTTGGGGGCAATCTTCAGGTTACCTTGACTGATACGGTTGGTTTTATCCAGGATTTGCCAACTGAATTGGTGTCCAGTTTCAAGTCAACTTTGGAAGAAAGCAAGCATGTGGATCTTTTGGTTCATGTCATCGATGCCAGCAATCCTTATCACGAGGAGCATGAAAAAACGGTTCTGTCTATCATGAAAGACTTGGATATGGAGGATATTCCTCGCTTGACTCTTTACAATAAAGCGGATTTGGTGGAGGATTTTACGCCTACTCAAACGCCGTATGCCCTCATTTCTGCCAAGTCTGAGGATAGTCGTGAGCAGTTGCAGGCTTTATTTTTAGAAAAAATCAAGGAGATTTTTGAAGCCTTTACTCTACGGGTGCCTTTTTCTAAGTCCTACAAGATTCATGATTTGGAAAGTGTAGCGATTCTTGAAGATCGTGACTACCAAGATGATGGAGAAGTGATTACAGGCTACATTTCCGAGAAAAACAAATGGAGGTTAGAGGAATTTTATGACTGATATTAAAACCTTGGCTCTAAAGTATGGGGGTTATACAAGTTTGGATAAGGTCTATCTGGATCAACTTCTAGCTGGCAAAACAGAGCAAGAGCAGTTGGCTCTCATCACACCTCCTCCGAGTGTAGTCAATGCCTACTTTGCTGAACTCTACCAGAAAAAGAGTCCTGAAGCTGCGACGGATTATTTTTTAGAAGTCAGTCATGAACTGAATCTCTACAATGCTGATCCAAGTTTCACCTTTGAAAATAAGCCTTTTATTCGTCTTAATTTATCTGGCAAATCTTTTGGATTTTGCTATGAGAGTGAGGGCTTGGGGCGAATTTTCTCTGAAAATGAAGAGGAAATCTCGGATGACTTACTTTTTGAGATTGCGCAAATTTTCCCCCATCAACTAGTCTTTGAGGAGTCTGGAAAGATTTACATGAAGCCTGTCGGAGATGAAGAAGTTGTTAGTGTGAAGAATCTCACAGCTTTGACTGATTTAGAAAGTTTAGCAGATGGTCGCAAGCGTCTCAAAGGCTACAGCCAAGAGGATTTACTGCAAGAAGCTGTTGCTTTTTCTGGCAGTCGCTATTTCCGATCGGAAAATCGCACAGCTATGTTATATATTGATTAATTAGAAAGTATCGAATGGATATTCAATTTTTAGGAACAGGGGCCGGTCAGCCCTCTAAAGCCCGCAACGTTTCAAGTCTCGCCCTGAAACTCTTGGATGAGATTAACGAAGTTTGGCTCTTTGACTGTGGAGAAGGAACGCAAAATCGCATTCTGGAAACCACGATTCGACCACGGAAGGTCAGCAAAATCTTTATCACCCACCTGCATGGAGACCACATCTTTGGATTGCCAGGATTTCTCTCTAGCCGTGCTTTTCAGGCCAATGAAGAGCAGACAGATTTGGACATCTATGGACCGCAAGGAATCAAGTCATTTGTCTTAACCAGCCTTCGTGTGTCAGGCTCTCGTCTGCCTTACCGCATTCATTTTCATGAGTTTGACCAAGATTCTCTAGGGAAAATCTTTGAGACCGATAAATTCACTGTGTATGCAGAGGAGCTGGACCACACTATTTTCTGCGTTGGTTATCGTGTCATGCAAAAGGATCTAGAAGGGACCTTGGATGCTGAAAAACTTAAGGCTGCTGGTGTTCCATTTGGTCCGCTTTTTGGAAAGATCAAAAACGGCCAGGACGTTGTTCTCGAAGATGGAACTGAAATCAAGGCAGCAGACTATATCTCAGCTCCCCGTCCAGGTAAGATTATCACCATTCTGGGTGACACCCGTAAAACCAATGCTAGTGTGCGTTTAGCTGTCAATGCCGATGTCCTTGTCCATGAGTCGACTTATGGCAAGGGAGATGAAAAAATTGCTCGCAATCACGGTCACTCAACCAATATGCAGGCAGCACAAGTAGCAGCAGAAGCCAGTGCTAAGCGCCTCTTGCTCAACCATATCAGTGCCCGCTTCCTATCAAAGGATATTAGTCAGCTTAAGAAAGATGCAGCTAGTATTTTTGAGAATGTCCATGTCGTCAAAGACTTGGAAGAGGTTGAGTTATAATGTTACAGTTCGTTGAGAGGGAATTAAGATGACTGTTGAAAATCGTTTATTGGATAAAGCGGATTGGTATTTTGAGAATGCCTTAACCAACTACTTGCACAGCTATTCATTACAAAAAGAAGAGTTAACTCAAAAAGATTATCGGGAGATTTATCGTTGGGCTGCGAATCATATCGGTTTTTTCGTTACTTGGCTCATCCTGCATGATGCAAAAGAATTGATGTTTCCTGATGAAGAAACGGTATTCCAAAGTGTAAAAAACGAGCAAACTTTGGGTGTTGATTATCTTTTAGACTGGTGCGATGGTAAACTGGGAACAATGGATATTACAAAGGATTTTCAGGCTTTTGTAAATGACTATTATGAACATCAGTATATGGATGATTATTCCGAATTTGTAGTCAATGACTTATATGACTTGCCTTTAGAATTTTTAGGTAGCTGGGAGGATTATCATCTGTTTGCTCCTGTCATTGATCAAGCCTATGCTCATTATTTAGCTGGAAAAAGATTTCATTAAATTGATCAAAACTTTGAAAGGAATAGAGATGCGTACCATCATCATCACTGGGGCAAGCGGTGGCTTAGCCCAAGAAATGGTCAAACTTTTGCCAGATGACCAACTGATTCTGCTAGGTAGAAATAAGGAGAAACTAGGACAACTCTATGGAAACCATCCCCATGTGGAATTGATTGAAATCGACATTACCGATGACTTAGCCCTAGAAACTCTAGTAGCTGACCTCTATCTCCGTTATGGCAAGATTGATGTCTTGATTAACAATGCTGGCTATGGAATTTTTGAAGAATTTGACAATATTTCTGATCAAGACATTCACCAGATGTTCGAGGTCAATACCTTTGCTCTGATGAATCTGTCTCGTCGCCTTGCGGAGCGCATGAAGGAAGGTCGAAAAGGCCATATCATCAATATTGTCAGCATGGCAGGCTTGATTGCAACAGCTAAGTCTAGTCTATACTCAGCGACCAAGTTTGCGGCTATTGGTTTTTCCAACGCTCTACGCCTCGAACTCACGCCCTATGGTGTCTATCTAACGACGGTTAATCCAGGACCGATTCGTACTGCCTTTTTTGACCAGGCAGACCCAGATGGAAGTTACCTCAAGTCTGTTGACCGCTTTCTCTTAGAACCAGATGCTGTCGCTAGAAAGATTGTCAAAATCATAGGAAAAAACAAACGGGAACTCAATCTTCCTTTTTTGCTCAATTTAGCTCACAAATTTTATAGCCTCTTTCCCAAGCTAGCCGATAAGTTGGCAGGGGAGACTTTTAATTATAAGTAAAAAAAGTTCCTTACAAAAGGAACTTTTTTATGATATTTTACTGAGTGACAAGAAATGTTTGTTTTTTGTTCTAAATCTACATTCACATTTTTTGAATCTTCTACAAATTTTAGAAAAAACAATCAAAAATATGATTTTTTGTGTTTAGGGTATTGAAATTTCCTATATTATTTTATAAAATAAAGGTAAAAGGCTATGAAAAAGTAATGCGCTTACAAAGAAATGGAAGCGGTTACTAAAGGAGGATTTTATGGAAAAAGGCTTTTGGAATCGTAAACGAGTCTACAGCATTCGTAAGTTTGCCGTAGGAGCTTGCTCTGTCATGATTGGAACCTGTGCGGTTCTATTTGGAGGAAGTGTCATTGGAGAATCACCAGTTTTCGCGGATGAAACTCCTATAACCCACACTGTGGAACAAGCAAAAGAGGAAAGTCCGGCAGTGGAGGAAAAAGAAAATCAAGCTGTAGCAGAGCACAAGGATGCTGCAAGTGTCGACCAAAGTCAAGCTGCTCCAATTGAAGCAAGCAAAGCCGAGAAGAAAGAAGAGGAACCTGTAGCTCCAAAAGAGGAGAAAGCGTCTCTAAAACCTGAAGAAACAGCTCCAAAGGTAGAATCTCAAGCTTCAAGTCAAGAAAAACCTGTTAAGGAAGATTTGAAAGCTGCGACAAATGAAGAAGTAAATCAAATGATTGAAGACAGAAAAGTGAATTTTAATCAAAATTGGCACTTTAAACTCAATGCAAACTCTAAAGAAGCTGTAAAACCAGATGCAGATGTTTCGTCATGGCAAAAATTGGATCTCCCACACGACTGGAGTATCTTTAACGATTTTGACCATCAGTCACCTGCCCAAAACGAGGGTGGACAGCTCAATGGTGGTGAAGCTTGGTATCGCAAGACCTTTAAACTTGATGAAAAAGATCTCAAGAAAAATGTTCGTGTGACCTTTGATGGTGTCTACATGGACTCTCAAGTCTATGTCAATGGTCAGTTAGTGGGGCATTATCCAAATGGTTATAACCAGTTCTCATACGATATCACAAAATATCTTCACAAAGATGGTCGTGAGAATGTGATTGCTGTCCATGCGGTTAACAAACAGCCAAGTAGCCGTTGGTACTCAGGTAGTGGTATCTACCGTGATGTGACCTTGCAAATGACAGATAAAGTTCATGTTGAGAAAAATGGAACAACCATCTTAACACCAAAACTAGAACAACAGCAACATGGCAAGGTTGAAACGCATGTGACCAGCAAAATCGTTAATACAGACGATAAAGACCATGAACTGGTGGCAGAGTATCAAATCGTTGAACGTGGTGGTCAGGCTGTAACGGGTTTGGTTCGTACAGCGAGTCGTACCTTGAAAGCACATGAATCAACAAGTCTTGATGCTATTTTAGAAGTTGAACAACCAAAACTCTGGACAGTTTTAAATGACAAACCAGCCTTGTACGAATTGATTACGCGTGTTTACCGTGATGGTCAATTGGTGGATGCTAAGAAGGATCTGTTTGGTTACCGTTACTATCATTGGACTCCAAATGAAGGCTTCTCTTTGAATGGCGAACGCATTAAATTCCATGGCGTTTCCTTGCACCATGACCACGGAGCGCTTGGAGCAGAAGAAAACTATAAGGCAGAATATCGTCGTCTCAAACAAATGAAGGAGATGGGCGTTAACGCCATCCGTACAACTCATAACCCTGCAAGTCCACAGACCTTGCAAATCGCAGCAGAACTTGGTTTGCTGGTTCAGGAAGAGGCCTTTGATACGTGGTATGGTGGTAAGAAACCTTATGACTACGGACGTTTCTTTGAAAAAGACGCTACTCACCCAGAAGCTAGAAAAGGTGAAAAATGGTCTGACTACGATCTTCGTACCATGGTTGAAAGAGATAAAAATAACCCAGCTGTCTTCATGTGGTCTATCGGGAATGAAATTGGTGAAGCCAATGGTAATGCTCACTCTCTTGCAACGGTTAAACGCTTAGTAAAAGTGATTAAAGATGTTGATACTACACGTTATGTTACCATGGGAGCAGATAAGTTCCGCTTTGGTGATGGTAGCGGTGATCATGAGAAAATTGCTAATGAACTGGATGCAGTTGGTTTCAACTACTCAGAAGACAACTACAAGAAACTTCGTGCGAAACATCCAAACTGGTTGATTTATGGTTCAGAAACATCTTCAGCTACCCGTACACGTGGAAGTTACTATCGCCCTGAACAGGAATTGAAACATAGTAACGGACCTGAGCGTCATTACGAACAGTCTGACTATGGTAATGACCGAGTTGGCTGGGGTAAAACGGCAACAGATTCATGGACGTTTGATCGTGACAACGCTGGCTATGCTGGACAGTTTATCTGGACAGGTACGGACTATATCGGTGAACCTACACCATGGCACAACCAAAACCAAACTCCCGTTAAGAGCTCTTACTTTGGTATCGTAGATACAGCGGGTATTCCAAAACATGACTTCTACCTCTACCAAAGCCAATGGGTTTCTGTCAAGAAGAAACCAATGGTTCACCTTCTTCCTCACTGGAACTGGGAGAATAGAGACTTGGCCTCTAAAGTAGAAGATGCACAAGGAAAGATTCCAGTTCGCGCTTACTCTAATGCTGCAAGTGTTGAATTGTTCTTGAACGGTCAATCTCTCGGTGTTAAAAAGTTCAACAAAAAACAAACTAGTGATGGTCGTACCTACCAAGAAGGTGCCAATGCTAAGGAACTCTATCTTGAGTGGAAGGTTGCTTACCAACCAGGTACCTTAGAAGCAGTAGCTCGTGATGAAGCTGGTAAAGAAATTGCACGTGACAAGATTACCACTGCAGGTCAACCTGCAGGTGTTCGTCTCATCAAGGAAGAACACGCAATCGCTGCAGATGGAAAAGACTTGACTTACATCTACTATGAAATCGTAGACAGCCAAGGAAATGTGGTACCAACTGCCAATAATTTGGTTCGTTTCCAATTGCATGGACAAGGTCAACTGGTTGGTGTTGATAATGGGGAACAAGCCAGCCGTGAACGCTACAAGGCACAACCTGATGGTTCTTGGATCCGCAGAGCCTTTAACGGTAAAGGGGTTGCCATTGTTAAATCAACTGAGCAAGCAGGTAAATTCACCCTTACTGCCCACTCTGATCTCTTGAAATCGGACCAAGTCACTGTCTTTACAGGTAAGAAAGAAGGACAAGAAAAAACTGTTTTAGGTACAGAAGTACCAAAAGTACGTACTGTTATTGAGAAAGAGCCAAAAATGCCGAAGACAGTCGGTTTTATCTACAGTGATGGCAGTCGTGAAAAACGTCCAGTCACTTGGTCTTCAGTTGATGTGAGCCAAGCAGGAGTTGTGACTGTTAAAGGTATGGCAGACGGACGCGAAGTTGAGGCCCGTGTCGAAATTCTAGCAATCGCAAATGAGCTTCCAACTGTTAAGCGTGTTGCTCCAGGAACAGACTTGAGCGCTGTTGATAAATACGTTTCTATTGCTGTTACGGATGGAAGCGTACAAGAATACGAAGTTGATAAGTGGGAGATTTCGGAAGCAGATAAAGCTAAACTGTCAGTTGCAGGATCACGTATTCAAATGACTGGCCAACTAGGAGGAGAAACCATTCATGCTACTCTTGTGGTAGAAGAAGGCAATCCTGTGGCACCTGCAGTACCAACTGTAACGGTTGGTGGCGAATCTGTCACTGGTCTTACTACTCAAAATCCAATGCAATATCGAACTCTTGCTTACGGTGCATCCTTGCCAGAAGTTGTAGCAAGTGCTGAAAATGCGGATGTTACTGTAGTCCAAGCAAGTGCAGCAAACGGCATGCGTGCAAGCATCTATGTTCAACCAAAAGATGGTGGACCTCTTCAAACCTATGCAATTCAATTCCTTGAAGAAGCACCGAAAATTGACCACTTGAGCCTACAAGTGGAGCAAGCTGACGGTCTTAAAGAAGACCAAACAGTGAAATTGTCTGTACTCGCTCACTATCAAGACGGAACACAAGCAGTTTTACCAGCTGATAAAGTAAACTTCTCTACAAGTGGTGAAGGGGAAGTCGCAGTTCGTAAAGGAATGCTTGAGTTACATAGGCCAGGAACAGTCACTCTCAAAGCAGAATATGAGGGGGCTAGAGGTCAAATCGATCTCACGATCCAAGCCAACACAGAGAAGAAGATTGCGCAATCTATTCGTCCAGTGAACGTAGTAACAGACTTGCATCAAGAACCAAGCCTTCCAGCAACAGTAACAGTTGAGTATGACAAAGGTTTCCCTAAAGCCCACAAAGTCACATGGCAAGCCATTCCAAAAGAAAAACTCGACTCCTATCAAACCTTTGAAGTTCTAGGTAAAGTTGAAGGTATTGACCTTGAGGCGCGTGCAAAAGTCTCTGTAGAAGGCATCGTTTCAGTTGAAGAAGTCAGTGTGACGACACCAATCGCAGAAGCACCACAATTACCAGAAAGTGTTCGTACCTACGATTCAAATGGTCACGTTTCATCAGCTAAAGTTACATGGGATACGATTCGTCCAGAGCAATACGCCAAGGAAGGTGTCTTTACAGTTAATGGTCGCCTAGAAGGTACGCAATTAACAACTAAACTTCATGTTCGCGTATCTGCTCAAACTGAGAAGGGGGCAAATATTTCTGACCAATGGACCGGATCAGAATTGCCACTTGCCTTTGCTTCAGACTCAAATCCAACTGATCCTGTTTCAAATGTCAACGATAAATTGATTTCCTTTAATGACCGCCCAGCTAACCGTTGGACAAACTGGAACCGTAGTAATCCAGAAGCTTCAGTTGGTGTCCTATTCGGAGATTCAGGTATTTTGAGCAAACGTTCAGTTGATAATCTAAGTGTCGGATTCCACGAAGACCACGGAGTTGGTGTACCGAAGTCTTATGTGATTGAATATTATGTCGGTAAGACCGTTCCAACAGCCCCTAAAAACCCTAGCTTTGTAGGTGAGGAAAACCATGCCTTTAACGATCCTGCAAACTGGAAAGAGGTAAGCAATCTCAAAGCACCAGCTCAATTAAAAGCTGGAGAAATGAATCATTTCAGCTTTGATAAAGTTGAAACCTATGCGGTTCGCATTCGTATGGTTCGACTTGATAGCAAGAAAGGAACGTCTATCACAGAAGTACAAATTTTTGCGAAACAAGTCGCTGCAGCCAAACAAGGACAAACAAGAATCCAAGTTGACGGTAAAGATTTAGCAAACTTTAACCCTGATTTGACAGACTACTATCTTGAATCAGTAGATGGAAAAGTTCCTGCAGTAACAGCAAGTGTTAGCAACAATGGTCTCGCTACCGTCGTTCCAAGCGTTCGTGAAGGTGAGCCAGTTCGTGTTATCGCAAAGGCTGAAAATGGCGACATCCTAGGAGAATACCGTCTACACTTTACAAGCAATAAAGACTTGCTCTCTCGTAAACCAGTTGCCGCGGTCAAACAAGCTCGCTTACTACAAGTAGGGCAACTGCTTGAATTGCCAACTAAGGTTCCTGTTTACTTCACAGGTAAAGACGGTTACGAAACAAAAGACTTGGCAGTGGAATGGGAAGAAGTTCCAGCAGATAAGCTGACAAAAGCAGGTCAATTTACCGTTCGAGGCCGTGTCCTTGGTAGTGATCTTGTTGCTGAGTTCACTGTACGAGTGACAGACAAACTTGGTGAGGCCCTCTCAGACAACCCTGACTATGATGAAAATAGTAACCGCGCCTTTGCTTCAGCCACTAACGACATTGATAGAAACTCCCATGACCGTGTGGACTATCTCAATGACGGAAATCATTCAGAAAATCGTCGTTGGACAAACTGGTCTCCAACACCATCTTCTAATCCAGAAGTATCAGCAGGTGTAATCTTCCGTGAAAATGGTAAGATTGTAGAACGGACTGTAGCACAAGCCAAACTTCACTTCTTTGCAGATAGTGGTACAGATGCACCATCTAAACTCGTTTTGGAACGCTATATTGGCCCAGAGTTTGAAGTGCCTACCTACTATTCAAACTACCAAGCCTACGATGCAGCTCATCCATTTAACAATCCAGAAAATTGGGAAGCTGTTCCTTATCGTGCGGATAAAGACATCGCAGCTGGTGATGAAATCAACGTAACATTTAAAGCTGTCAAAGCCAAAGCCATGAGATGGCGTATGGAGCGTAAAGCAGACAAGAGCGGTGTTGCGATGATTGAGATGACCTTCCTTGCACCGAGTGAATTGCCTCAAGAAAGTACCCAATCAAAAATTCTTGTGGATGGAAAAGAGCTTCCTGACTTCGCTGAAGATCGTCAAGACTACCAAATCACCTATAAAGGTCAACGTCCAAAAGTCTCAGTCGAAGAAAGTAATCAAGTAGCTTCAACAGTTGTAGATAGCGGAGACGATAGCCTTCCAGTACTTGTTCGCCTTGTTTCAGAAAGTGGGAAACAAGTCAAGGAATACCGTATCCAGTTGACTAAGGAAAAACCAGTTTCTGAGAAGACTGTTGCTGCTGTACAAGAAGAACTTCCAAAACTCGAATTTGTTGAAAAAGATTTGGCTTACAAGACAGTTGAGAAAAAGGATTCAACGCTGTATCTAGGAGAAACTCGTGTAGAACAAGAAGGAAAAGTTGGTAAGGAACGGATCTTCACAGCGGTTAATCCTAGTGGAAGTAAGGAAGAAAAACTCCGCGAAGTGGTAGAGGCACCGACAGACCGCATCGTCTTGGTTGGAACTAAACCAGGAACCTCCCTTCCAGAAGATGAAGTGAAGAACCTAGTCCTTAACAGACCCGAACTTATAGTCGAAGAAGAAACCATCGATTTCAAGGTTCAGGAGCGTAAGTCTGATAAGTTGTACCTAGGAGAAACTCGTGTCCTACAAGAAGGTCAAAAAGGTATTCGTCTTCACTTGATTGAAGTGGAAAATGGAAAACGTCAGCTTAAAGAAACTTACGATAAAGTCGCTGCTCAAGATCGTATAGTAGAAGTTGGCACTAAACCAGGAACTTCTCTTCCAGAAGATGAAGTGAAGAACCTAGTCCTTAACAGACCAGAACTTGTAATCGAAGAAGAAACAATTGATTTCAAGGTTCAGGAACAAAAGAATGATAAGCTTCCAGCGGGTCAAACTCGTGTTCTCCAAGAAGGTCAAAAAGGTATCCGTGTTCACTTAATCGAAGTTGAAAATGGCAAGCGAACTGAAAAAGAAAGCTATGATAAAGTTATAGCTCAGGATCGCATCGTAGAAGTCGGTACAGCTGGTGAAACGACCAAACCAGTACCTCAAGAAGCAACAAAACCACAAGTATCAGAAAAAGCAGATACAAAAGAAATTGCTTCAAGTAAAGCTAATCAAGATCAAAAAGAACAGTTACCAAATACAGGAAGTGCAGAAAGTCAAGCAGCCCTAGCAGCAGGCCTAGCTCTTCTTGGTTTGAGTGCAGGTCTAGTAGCCACTAAAGGCAAAAAAGAAGACTAGAATGAATCAGTATTTCTTCTAATTGTATCTCGGAAAGACCAGGGGAACCTGGTCTTTTTAATAGGCAGAAGTACTTTCTCTAGAGCAATTTAACGTTTATGAAATCAGATAACCAAAATGATAAAAACACTATCTGGTATCCAAAACGAGATGAACTTATTTTTTAAAAAATAGCGGTAAAATATACCAGATTCTGTTTTGATGATAGGAGAAGAAAAGATACAAAGCGGTTAATATACGGATGTGAAAAAGTCGATTTCAATCGGTAAGAAAAAATTGGATATTTTTTATAAAAATTTGCTTGATAGTTCTAGCCTTTTTCTTCATAGTATGATAAAATGTGGATGTAATGTGGCTAATAATTTTCGCTTGAAAAAGGAGAATGGTGATTAGTTGGGGACAATCATTTAGTTTACTATTACATTGTACAATTACAACTGAATATTATAAGAAAGGAAGATTAAATGAACAAGAAAATAAGATCTTGGATTCAGATCCTTATTCTTTGTTTGGGAGTTATTCTCCAATCATTTGCCCCTCTGACGCAAGTACATGCGACAGAGTATAATGATGTGATCACTAGTGTTGGTGTTGAAAACAGATCTGGTGAAGCTTTAACGCAAGGGTTGGATATTTGGCAAGAATTCCGTCTTACTGCAGATTTTGTTTTGCCAGATAATACGGTGCATGAAGGTGATACAACAACACTTCAATTGCCATCAGAGATTACATTTTCAAACTCTTCAGACATTGAATTACGAGATGCTTCTAACAATCTTGTAGCTACTGGTCGTTTAGATGCAGCTAGCAAAACGATTACTCTAACTTACACAAAGTTTGTTGAGAATAATTCTGGCGTTAGGGGGAAATTCTTTGTCTATGTTCGAGTTGACCATGATGTTGTTTCAGAAGAAAAAGACATTGATGTCAATATTACTGTAGGACATAGAGTTCTATTTGCAGGGAAAATCCGTTACAACGGCCCTCCAGGGAAATACGACTCTAAAATTGAAAAGAGTTCCTTCCAATACAAGGATGACGAGAAAAATGTAATCCGTTATAACATTACTGTAAACCGCAATATGGCGAACTACAGTGATGTCACTATCAAAGATGCTTTCTCTTCTCCAAATATGACCTTCCTACCAGATACTTTTCGTATTTACAAAGTAGATTGGAGTTGGAATAACGGAGACTGGAAATGGACTAATGCTCAGGATATGACCGAAACCTTTAAAAACCAACTAGTGGTAAATGCGAATGGTGATGGTTTCACCCTTCCTTTAGGAGATACTAATGGTTTTGGTTATATGATCGAGTATCGAGCTAAAGCGAATTATGATCTAGTTGATGGTGAGGAAATCACGAACGTAGCCAACATGAGCTACAATGGTAGTGAGAATGAACAATCAACAAGCACACGTACCTACCAGATTGCAGGTGGTGTTGCGGAAGGATATGTTTTCACCATTAAAATTCATAAGGTAGACGAAGCAGGCCAACCTTTGCAAGGTGCAGTTTTTGAAGTAATTCGTGATCGTAACCAAGCTGTTGTTGGACGATTGACAACAGATTCTGATGGTAACGCTAGTGTAGGCAAATTGTTGCGAGACAACTATACAATTCGTGAAGTAACTGCTCCTCTTGGCTATGACAAATTAACTGAAGATATTAAAATTTCTCCAGATGAGTTTGGCTCAGACAAATCTGTAGAACGTCGAATTGAAAATAAGAAGACACCTCCGAAGACTCCAACTGAAAAAGAAATTACTTTCAAAAAGGTGGATCCAAATGGGAAAGAAATCCCAGGTGCCGAACTTAAAATCTACAGCGGAGATCGTGTAAGACCAGAAGCTCCACCTGTAGCAGACTGGACAACAGAAGCTAATACTTCTAAAGTGATTAAATTAGCTCCTGGTACCTATACTCTAACAGAGTCCTATGCTCCAGATGGGTATCAGTATGTTGATGATGTTACCTTCACGGTCAATGCTGATGGTTCTATTACAATTGTCAAAAAAGGTACAACAGATACTGTCGTAACAACTGGTTCTGTTTTGTCAATCACTGACAAAGAGGATACAACTCCAAAGGCTATTACCTTTAGTAAGGTAAACCTTGGAGGAAATGAAATCGCTGGTGCACAGATTAAGATCTACAAGGGCGAAAAAGCTGAAGGTACAGCCATAGAAAGCTGGACTTCAACTGACCAACCTAAGCAATTGAATCTTGAACCAGGCATCTACACTTTCCATGAGGAAGCAGCCCCAACTGGTTACCTCAAAGTAACGGATATCACTTTCCAAGTTAAACCTAACGGTACTGTTGAAGTGACAAAAGTAGGTGAAAAAGATTCTAAAGGTGAAGACAATCGTGTTGTAGCCCAAAATTCAACTCTGACAGTTACTGATAAAGATGACGATGTAGCTCGTAAAATCACGTTCAGTAAAATTAGTCTTGGTGGGGTTGAAATCGCAGGAGCACAAATTAAGATCTTCAAAGGCGATAAGGCAGAAGGAACAGCCGTAGAAAGCTGGACTTCAGAAGCTGGTAAGTTTAAAGAATTGAGCTTGGCCCCAGGTACTTACACCTTCCATGAGGAAGCAGCCCCAACTGGATACCTCAAAGTAACGGATATCACTTTCAAAGTTAACTATGATGGAACAGTTAAAGTGACGAATGTTGGTACTAAGGATGCTAAAGGCGAGGACAATACTGTCGTAACCGATGGTTCAACAATCAAAGTCACTGATAAAGATGATGATCTTCCACGTAAGATTACCTTCAGTAAGGTTAGCCTTGGTGGAACAGAAATCGCTGGCGCACAAATCAAGATCTACAAGGGCGATAAGGCAGAAGGCACAGCCGTAGAAAGCTGGACTTCAGAAGCTGGTAAGTCTAAAGATCTCAACTTGGCTCCAGGTACTTATACTTTCCATGAGGAAGCCGCTCCAACCGGTTACCTCAAAGTAACCGACATCACTTTCCAAGTCAAACATGATGGCACAGTGGAAGTGACAAATGTTGGTGAGAAAGACTCTAAGGGTGAAGAAAACAAAGTTGCCACAAACGGCTCAACAGTAACTGTAACCGACAAAGACGATGACCAACCACGTAAGATTACCTTCAGCAAGGTTAGTCTTGGTGGAACAGAAATCGCGGGCGCTCAAATCAAGATCTACAAAGGCGACAAGGCAGAAGGCACAGCCGTAGAAAGCTGGACTTCAGAAGCCGGTAAGTCTAAAGACTTGAACTTGGCTCCAGGTACTTACACCTTCCATGAGGAAGCCGCTCCAACTGGTTACCTCAAAGTAACAGATATTACTTTCAAAGTGAAAACTGACGGAACAGTAGAAGTAACCAATGTCGGCGAGAA